>JAODBQ010000110.1 GCA_025464045.1 Ilumatobacteraceae bacterium | reverse complement strand
CCACCTGCTCGAGACGGTCGGCATCCCGAACCCGACCCAGCGGGTGGACCAGTACCCGCACGAGTACTCCGGCGGGATGCGGCAACGGGCGATGATCGCGATGTGCATCGCCAACGAACCCGATGTGCTCATCGCCGACGAGCCGACGACCGCGTTGGACGTCACCATCCAGGCGCAGGTCCTCGAGGTCCTGGACCGGATCAAGGAGCGCACCAAGTCGGCGATCGCGCTGATCACCCACGATCTCGGCGTGGTAGCCGGGGTCGCCGATCGGGTGCTCGTCATGTACGCCGGGCGGCTCGTCGAGATGGGCACCGTCAACCAGATCTTCTACACCCCGCGGCATCCGTACACCGACGGGTTGCTGGCCTCGTTGCCGCGCCTCGATCGGCGTGCGGGCAACGAACGCCTGCACCGCATCAAGGGCCAGCCGCCCTCGCAGGTGCTCCTGCCGCCGGGCTGCTCGTTCAACCCGCGCTGCCCGCACGCCAAGCACCTCATCTGTGACGGGCCGCGACCCGAGCTCGTGCCGGTCGGGTTCGGTCGGCAGGAGTCGGCGTGCCTGCGCGTGGCCGAGGTCTACGCCGAGGTGGTGACGTCCGCGTGACGCTCGAAGACGACGTGTCAACGGTCGTGACCGACCACAAGAGCTCGGTGCCCGTGCTCGAGGTGATCGATCTCGTCAAGGAGTTCCCGATCCGCGGCCGCGGCGACGGTTCGGTGAAGGCCGTGTCCGGGGTGACGTTCGACGTCAAGGAAGGTGAGACGCTCGGTCTCGTCGGCGAGTCGGGGTGCGGCAAGTCGACCACGGGTCGTCTCGCGCTGCGGCTCATCGAGCCGACGTCGGGTTCGATCCGGTTCCGCGGGCTGGACATCGTCGATCTCGGCGATCGCGAGGTGCGCCGCCTGCGCCAGAAGATGCAGATCGTGTTCCAGGACCCGTACGCGTCGCTCAACCCGCGGATGACCGTGCAGTCGATCATCTCCGAGCCGATGCAGGTTCACGGCACGTGGCGCAAGGGTGGCAAGGAGAAGGTCCGCGAGCTGCTGCGCCTCGTCGGGCTCAACCCCGAGCACGCCAAGCGCTTCCCGCACGAGTTCTCCGGCGGCCAGCGTCAGCGCATCGGGATCGCCCGGGCGATCTCGCTGGACCCGGATCTGCTCGTGCTCGACGAGCCCGTCTCGGCGCTCGACGTGTCGATCCAGGCCGGCGTCGTCAACCTGCTCGAGGACCTGCAGGACCAGCTCGGCCTCGCCTACCTGTTCATCGCCCACGACCTGTCGGTGGTCCGCCACATCTCCGATCGGGTGGCGATCATGTACCTCGGCAAGCTGATGGAGATCGGGCCCGTCGACACCGTCTACGAGGCGTCCATGCATCCGTACACGCAGGCCCTGCTGTCGGCGGTGCCCGTCCCGGATCCTCGGGTGGAGCGGGTGCGCAAGCGGATCGTGCTGGAGGGCGACGTGCCCAGCCCGGCGAATCCGCCGAGCGGGTGCCGGTTCCGGACGAGGTGTCCGAAGGCGCAGGACATCTGCGCGGCGCAGGAGCCGCTGCTGCTCGAGCGCGGACCCGAGCACTGGGCGGCTTGCCACTTCGCCGAGGTCGATCCGACTCTTCTGGTCAAGCCGACGGCGACCTTCGAACCGCTAGCCTGACTCGCCGTGCGCAATCTCGTGTTGTACGTGACGTTGGTGGTCAACCTCGGTTCGATCGTCGGCATGGTCACCGGGGTGCTGCTCCACAGCGGCCGCGGTGGAGGCTTGTCGGACATGTTCGGCGGCGCTGGTTCGGCGGCACTCGGTTCCACCTCGGCCGAGCGCAACCTCACCCGCATCACCACCGTGTTCGGTCTGCTGTGGTTCTTCACGGTGATCGCGCTCGGTTTCTTGTTGGTCCGCTACTAGCCCCGGGCTATCGTTGCTGACCCACGTCGAAGTGGCGAAACAGGCAGACGCGCCAGCTTGAGGGGCTGGTGTCCGAAAGGACGTGGGGGTTCAAGTCCCCCCTTCGACACCACAGTTCTGAGGCACGAAAGCCCTGGTCAGACGCCCTCACCGCCGGAGCCACCGACGATCACGAACGAACACCTCGACTTCGGTGGCGAGGACCGCCTTCACATCGGCAGCCACCATCAGGCCTCCTGCGTGGTCGCGGGTGCGAACGAGAGCTCGACGTCACGTCTCGCTCACGCTCGTTGGCTGCTCATCGCGGGAGGGCGTGCACTTCGATGTAGCGGGTGAGGGGGATGACGGTGGACAGGTAGGTGCGCACGTTCGCGGCAGAGACGGCGCCGACTTCGGCGTAGGCGGCGTTGAAGTCGTCGGCCGTACCGCCGATGCCGGTGTGCTCGGCGAGCATGAACCCACACAGTTGGTTGTCGCTGATGTAGTTGTAGCGCTGCGTGACGACGGCGGCCGCCGCCTGGACCTCGGCGGCAGATGGTCCCTTGGTCGCCAGGTCGGTGATCTCCGCGTTCAGGGCTGTGGTGACCGCGGACACCTCACTCGGAGCGGCTGTCATCTCGAGGTACAGCTCGACGAAGTCGTCCCCTCCCTCCTCCGACGGCGCGACGTAGAACGAGGCGGTTGGCGAGTACGACTGGCTGATGTCTTCGCGGATCCCCTTCAGGATGCGAGCCGAGACGACCTCGGTCGCCACCTCGGCGAGCACGTGGTTGGCCACGGACTTCGGCACCCTCATGCTGTACAGGCGCAGCAACGTCGCCGTGTCGCCGGTGCCGGCCTCGATGTCCTTCACCACCGCGCCGTCGGGTGGGGGTGGGGTGACGTCCGTCGGCTTCACGTCCGAGCCGGTGCCCGGCAGCGTTCCGAGGTACTGGCGGGCGAGGTCGGAGACTTCGTCCACATCGATGTCGCCCGAAATCGTGAAGGTCCAACCAGTTGCGTTGCCGAAGCCGGTCTTCCACGCGCGCATGATGCCGTCGGCATCGAGCGACGCGATGTCAGCGGTCGTCAGATCCTGCGCGAAGCGATCGTCGTCGCCGTAGCGCGCACGCATCAGGGTCGCTTGGGCGGCCGTCGCCTGGTCTGCGAACGGATCCGCGGCGGTCGACGTCGCATCGGCGACCTCACGCTGCACGGCCACGGGGTCCACGTTGGGCGACGCCATGTACAGGTGGATGAGCTCCAACATCACCTCGACGTCCGACGTCGACGACGTTGCATCGATGATGTCGGTGTGTGCCCCGATCGACAGTTTCACGTCGACGGTCGCTCCGGCCAGCAGTTGCCTCAGCTGCGCCTCGTTGTGCGCGCCAGCGCCGCTGGTGGTGACGACATCGGCCGCCACTCGGCCGTCGGGCTGGTCGGCAGCGGCGAGTGCGTTCAGGCCACCGTTGCTGACAGCCGAAAGCGTGACCTGGTCGTTGGAGATGCCGGAGTGGTTGAGGATCACCGTCGACCCGTTGCCGAAGTCGAGCTCGGTCGGTTTGAGGTAGAGGTCCGTGTTCGCGGCGAGCTGCGTGTAGCCAGTCTCCTTCACCGGAGTAGGTGGATCCATCAGATCTCAGCCCGCGACCTCCGACACTGCGCGCTCGGTCAGGAGACGCTGAGGCAGAGCAGCGAGCGCAG
>JAODBQ010000104.1 GCA_025464045.1 Ilumatobacteraceae bacterium | reverse complement strand
CGACTGGGCCAAGGCCATCCCCGACCTGGTGCCGATCGTCGACGGGTCTGGACCGTTCTACCACGAGTACCTCTACTGGGTCGGCTGCGCCGGGAGCTTCGACGACAAGAACAAGAAGGTGAGCGTCGCCACCGCCAAGCTGCTGCACCGGGCCGGCATCGAGGTGGCCGTGCTCGGGCCGAGTGAGATGTGCACCGGCGACCCGGCGCGTCGCAGCGGCAACGAGTACCTGTTCCAGATGCTCGCCATGCCGAACATCGAGATGCTCAACGGCATGGGCGTGAAGAAGATCATCACCCAGTGCCCGCACTGCTTCAACACGTTGAAGAACGAGTACCCCCAGCTCGGCGGCAACTACGAGGTCGTGCACCACAGCCAGCTGCTGGAGCACCTCATCGAGGCCGGCAAGCTCGACGTCAGCCAGGCCACGCTCGAGGAGCGGCTCACCTACCACGACTCCTGCTACCTCGGCCGGCACAACGACGTCTACCTCGCTCCGCGCAAGGTCGTCGGGAGCATCAAGGGCATCGAGGTCGTCGAGATGCAGCGCAACGGTACGAAGGGGATGTGCTGCGGCGCCGGCGGGGCGCGGATGTGGATGGAGGAGTCGGTCGGCGTCAAGGTCAACGACGAGCGCGCCAAGGAAGCGATCAGCACCGGTGCATCGCGCGTCGCCACTGCCTGCCCGTTCTGCTACATCATGCTCGACGACGGCGTGAAGGCAGCCGGGATGGACGAGGACCAGATCAAGGTCGCCGACGTCTCGATCCACCTGCTCGACGCGATCGAGGCCGGCGAGCGTCGCCTGGCAGCGCCGGGTGCCCCGCTCGCCGAGCCGCTCGGCCAAGCCGTCACCGGGAGCTGATGCGGTCGCAGCGGATCGAGCACGGCATGTTCTACGGCGGCTGGATCACCTCGGCCGCGACCGACCCGTTCATGGGCGCGGCCGGCACGCTCCACTGGTGACCGAGCGGCGGCCGCCGGTCAGCTCTTGGTGAAGTTCTCGTAGTAGCGGCTCGGGGTCGGCCCGCGCTGACCCTGGTACTTGGATCCCTGGGCCCCCTTGCCGTACGGGTTGTCGGCGGGGGTGGTCATCTGCATGAAGCTCACCTGGCCGACCTTCATCGCCGGGTAGAGCGTGATCGGGAGCGTGGCGATGTTCGTCAGTTCGAGCGTGATGTGGCCGTCGAAGCCGGGGTCGATGAACCCCGCCGTCGAGTGGATGATCAGTCCCAGCCTGCCCAGGCTCGACTTGCCGTCGATGCGGCTGACCAGGTCGTCGGGCACGGCGATCCGTTCGCGGGTACTGCCCAGCACGAACTCGCCGGGGTGGAGCATGAACACGCCGTCGTCGGCGATCTCCACCGGTTCGGTGAGGTCGACCGCGGCCTTGACGTCGATCACCCCCGCCGTGTGGTTGCGGAACACGCGGAAGTGGTTGGACAGCTTGACGTCGATCGACGACGGCTGCACGCAGCTCTCGTCGAACGGCTCGATGACGATGCGTCCGAGGGCGAGCTGCTCGCGCAGGGTGCGGTCGGAGAGGATCACGGTTCGACACCGTACCGAACGCCGCCGCGCCATGGGCCGAGCGGCGCGCTGACCGAACGTCCGGTGCCGTCGACACTGCCGGCGTCCGACATTCGGCACGACTGGGCAACAATGAACCCGTGAGAAGCCGCCTTGCCGTCGTCGCCCTCGGGCCGCCGCGGCAGGTGCCGCTGTCGATCGCCCACGCGATCTCGGCCGCAGCGGACTCGTGCGTGACGATCTCGCTGGCCGGTTCGCTGTTCTTCAGCCTCAGCCCCGATGCGTCCCGCCAGCAGGTCCTCCTGTACCTGCTGGTGACGATGGCGCCCCTCGCGGTGCTCGCGCCGCTGGTCGGCCCGACGGTGGACCGCTTCCGCCGACGGCCGCAGGCGGTCGCTGCGGTGTGCTACCTCTTGCGTGGTCTCGCGTGCCTCGCGTTGGCGGCGTCGCTCTACCGGCTGTCGTTCTACCTGTTCGCCGTCGCGCTGCTGATGATCAGCAAGGCCTCGGGCGTCGTCAAGCAGGCGCTCGTCCCGCTCGTCACGGACGACTCGTCGAAGCTGGTGTCGAGCTACGCCCGGCTCGCCCGGCTGAGCACGGTGGGCGGCGGCATCGGCGCCGCGGTGGGCGCCGGCGTGTACCGCTGGCTCGGCGCGCCGTGGGTGCTGTGGCTCGCCGCGCTGCTGTTCCTGGGCGCGGCGATCACCATCGTGCGGCTGCACCCCGTCGAGATCGAGCGGCCCGTGCCCGAGGACGTCGAGTACGCCGAGATGCACCTGCCGACGGTGATCGTCGGGTCGATCGGGTTCATGGCAATCCGCGGTGCCGTCGGCTTCTTCGTGTTCACGATGGCATTCACGCTGCGCCGCGCCAGCGAGCCGACATGGGTGTACGCGGCGGCGCTCGGCGTCTACGGCACCGGTTCGTTCATCGGCAACGTCATCACGCCCCTGCTGCGGCGCAAGTATCAGGAGCAGACGCTGCTCAGCCTGGCCATCTCCGCCCCCGCACTGCTGGCACTGGTGGGCGTGCTCGGCGTGTCGCGCCCATTGCTCCTCGCGGTCGCATGCCTCGTCGGGCTGTCGACCACCCTCGGTCGTCACGCGTTCGACGCGCTGCTGCAGTCGCGTGCGCCGGCGGCATCCCGCGGCCGTGCGGGGGCGCGGTACGAGACCCGGTTCTCGCTCGCCTACGTGCTCGGTGCCGTGGCCGCGACCCCGATCCGGCTGCCGGCCGAGGCGAGCATGGCCGTCCTCAGCGTGATCTACATCCCCGCGCTCGTCGTGTTCATCCGTGCGTTCGGCCGCGCCCGGCGCGTCGAGCGGATGTCCGCCGGAGCGTCCCTGCAGACCGCCTTCGTGCGGCTGACGAACGCCGAGGAGCTGCATCGCGCCGGCGACGTCCGCGCCGCGGTGATCGAGTCCTTCGCGGCCGTCGATCTCGCCCAGCTCGCCGACGAGACGATCGGCGGCACGCGCCAGCGCACCGAGCTGGACGCGCTGCGAGTGCTGGCGCTCGGCCGCGACCCCACGGTCAGCGACGCCGACGCCGAGCGCGCCATCTCGCTGGCGCGAGTGCTGCTCAGCCGGCGGTCGGTGAAGGTAGTGACGACACCGACGTGACGAGGGCGCCGTCGGTGGTGGCGACGAGCGTCAGCGTGGTGCGTTGCTGGTCGGTTTCGCTGCGGTACACGGTGACCGGCACCTCGAGGCGCGAGTGTCCCTTGCCGTCGATCTTGTCGACGATCAGCAGCACGCCGTCGTCCTTCACCGGCTTGCCGTCGACCCCGGTGTCGATCGCGTCGTCGCGCACGTCGGTGAAGCGGACCTTGGCCTGGTCGACGGTGGTGTGCACGACGTTCGCCTGCACCCCGGCATCGATCGTCTTGCCGTCGTCGGCGGCGATGTAGATCACGGGAAGCGAGGCGTTCGTGGCCGGCGGCCCGAGCTGACCGAGCTCCCAGTTGACGATGGCGATGTACGCGGCTGCAGTCCCGATCTCGCGTGGCTTCGCCTTGTCCGACGAGCACCCCACCACCGCCACCAGGGCGAGCAAGACGAGGGTCAAGCGGGGGTGCATCGCCCCGAGCGTAGAACCTCGCGCACGCAAGTGCCGGTGGGAGCGTGCTCCGACCCGTTGCTACACTCGCCGCGCGTCCTGCCCGGTGCAGGAGCTCTGCGGGTGTAGTTCAGAGGCAGAACATCAGCTTCCCAAGCTGAGAACGCGGGTTCGATTCCCGTCACCCGCTCCAGTGAGTCGAGCTAAAAGATCAGCTCAGCCGTATGCGGCTTGGCGACGGCTTGGCGAGCGGCGCTTCCGGTGGCGGGCCTCGTGACTACAGCGTGACGAGAACTCTTCGCTGCGTGGCGAGATCTCGCCCGTTCGGAACGATCGACAAACTGCCCAGCGGGCGCTTCCGCGCCCGGTACTGGCACGTCGGTCGACAGGTCGCCGCTCCGTCCACGTTTGTCACCAAGGCCGAGGCGCGCACCTGGCTGGCGAGCGTCGAGACGACAGGTCGAGCCGGGCGTCCGACATGTATCGATGTATGTTCGCGTATGTCTACGCTGACATAAATAGGTAGACATTGGTTC
>JAODBQ010000574.1 GCA_025464045.1 Ilumatobacteraceae bacterium | reverse complement strand
TGCACGAGGTCGGGGCGCTCCTCGAGGCGCGGGCCGTGCATCCGGGGCGCTCCGCGCGCAACCACCTCCGTGCCCTGGGCATGACCAGCGGCATCGGGCGCGCCCGGGTGGACGAGGTCCTCGAGCTCGTGGGCCTGAGCGAGGTCGCCGGCCAGCGGGTAGGCGCCTTCTCGCTCGGCATGGGACAGCGCTTGGGGATCGCAGCGGCACTGCTCGGCGATCCCAAGACCCTGATCCTGGACGAGCCGTCCAACGGCCTCGACCCCGAGGGCATCCGCTGGATCCGCGACGTCCTGCTCCACCTCGCCGGCCAGGGCTGCACGGTGCTCGTCAGCAGCCACCTGCTGTCGGAGATCGCGCTGATGGCCAGCCAGCTCGTCGTCATCGGCCAGGGCCGGCTGATCGAGCAGTGCACGGTCGGGCAGTTCGTCGAGAAGTGGGGCGAGCAGTGGGTCCGCGTGCGGAGCCCACGGGTGGCGGACCTCGCCCGCGCCCTCGCCGCGGCCGGCGCCCACGTCACCCCGGTCGACGATCTCACGGCCGACGTGCGCGGCACGACGTGCGCACACGTCGGCGAGCTCGCGGCGCGCCAGTCGATCGTGCTCCACGAGCTCTCGCCCCAGACGGGATCGTTGGAGGACGCCTTCCTCAAGGCGACGGCGAGCGTCCAGGACTACCGCTCGACGGGCTTCGGAACGCCCACCGGCCCGACCGACATGCCGCCGCCGATCGCACCCTCGGGTGCCGCGTCCAACAGGCACCCGCCGACCCCCCTCGACGCACCACCGGGCCCACCCCCCGACGCGCCGCCGGGCCCACCGAACGGGAACGGTCGCTGATGGGCGGCGTGCTGCGCAGCGAGTGGATCAAGCTGCGGACGATCCGGATGAACTGGGTGCTGGTGATCATCGCCGTCGCCTTCCCAGTCACCGTCGGCGTGCTCACCACGGCGTTGCAAGGCAAGGAGCACATCAACTCGAAGGACCTCGTCGGGCTCGTCACCGGTACGTCCGTCGTCACCGCACTGCTGCTCGGGGTCATCGGCGCGTCGTCGATCACCGGCGAGTTCGGCTTCGGCACGATCCGTCCGACCTTCGCCGCGACCCCTCGGCGCACCAAGGTGATCGTCGCCAAGGCGATCGTCACGACCGCACTCGCCGTCGTGGTCGAGGCGATCGTGGTGGTCGTCGTCTACGGGATCTGCTCGGCGATCGCATCGAGCCGGGACCGGCCGGTGTCGGTGAGCGACGTCCCCGGCGGCAAGGAAGCGATGATCGGCGTGATCGTCTTCGCCGGCATCGTCAGCCTGCTCGGCTACGGCCTCGGTCTGCTCGTGCGCAACACGCCGGCGACAATCGCGATCCTGCTCGTCTGGCCCCTCGTCGTCGAGAACCTGATCGCCGGGCTGCTCAGCGCGGTGGGCGTCCAGCATCCTGTGAAGTACCTGCCGTACCTGTCGGGCATCCAGCTCGGCAACCCCGACGCCGGAACGGACCACGACTTCCTGTCGCGGGTTCCGGCGGGCCTGTACTTCGGCGGCGTGACGCTGGCGATCGTGCTCCTCGGCGCGGCGCTCACCCACCGCCGCGACGCCTGAACCGTTCGCTATCTTCCCGACCATGCGCACCACCCTGCCGAGCGGCACCACCGCCGAGATCGCCACCCCCGCCGGACCGATCGAGATGGGCCTGGTGATCGCGCCGGACATCTTCGGGTTGCGCCCGCTCTACGACGACCTCGTCGCCCGGCTGGCTGCCGAGTGGTCGATGGTCGTGTGTGCCGTCGAGCCGTTCCCGGGCCTCGAGCTCGGACCCGAGATCGAGCCGCGCTTCGCCGCGGTGCCGATGCTGGACGACGACAGCCACCTCCGCGATCTGTTCGAGGGCGCGGACGCGGTGGCGGCAGCGGCAGTGGCAGCGGGCGCCGGCGCGGGCGCGGGCGCGGGCGCGGAGCGGATCGGCCTGCTCGGGTTCTGCCTCGGCGGGATGTACTGCCACAAGGCGGCGCGGAGCGACCGGTTCGCGAGGATCGTCAGCTTCTACGGGATGATCCGGGTGCCCGATGCGTGGCACTCACCGACCCAAGGTCAACCGCTGGATCACCTCGCGACCGGCCACCCGGACCGCGATCTGGCGATCATCGGCGAGCGCGACAGCTACACCCCGCCCGACGATGTCGCCGCGCTCGCGGCGGCGGGCGTCACCGTCGTGCGCTACCCGGAGGCCGAGCACGGCTTCGCTCACGATCCCAGCCGGCCCGCGCACCGCGCCGCCGATGCGCACGACGCGTTCACCCGGGCCCGCGACTGGCTCACCGCGCCCTGACCCCGCTGGCTCAGCGTGCGCGGATCTCCAGGCTGTCGCGCTTGATGATCGTGTACTTGCGGTCGTGCTGATCGATCCAGCCGAGCCGGATGAAGCTGGCGATCGCCTTGTTGACCCGCTCCCGCGACGCCCCCACCATCCCGGCCAGCTCCTCCTGCGTCACTGGCAGGGTGAACTCGTCGGCGTTCTCCGACAGCTCCAGCAGCCGCTTCGCAGTGCGTCCGGTGACATCCAGGAAGACGCTGTCGGCGAGCGCCTCGTCCATCACCCGCAGGCGCTGGGCGAGCAGGCGGGTGACGCCCCACAGCATCCGCGGGTCGGAGCGGAACGCCGCGAGCACCGGCGCGTACGGTACGGCGAGCACGGCCGAGGGCTCCAACGCACGCGCCATCGCGCTGCGCGGACCGTCGTCGAGCATCGCCATCTCACCAAACAGCTCGCCTGGTTCCATCAGCGAGACCACGGTCTCGCGGTGGTCGATCGGGTTGGCGATCGCGATCGCGATGCGCCCGCGGAGCACCACGTAGAGGTCGTCGGCGACGTCGTTCTCGCGGAACAGGACGTCCCCGCGGATGAGGTGCTGCTCGCGACCCTCCGCGCAGATCGTCAGCAAGACGTCGGTCGGTGCCTCGGCGAAGAATTCGGTGCGGGCGAGGAGGTCTTCGTGAGCCATGTCCGCCGAACGGTACTACCCTCGCCACGATGGCCCCGACCCGCCCGGACGCGAGCTCCGGGGAGCCCGCCGGGCGTGACGACGAGATCGTGTGGACCGTGGTGGTCGCCGGTGGATCCGGCGAGCGGTTCGGCGGTCCCAAGCAGTACGAGCAGCTCGGCGATCGTCGGATCATCGACGTCGCCGTCGCCACGGCCCGCTCGGCCGGCCACGGTGTCGTGCTCGTGGTACCCGCCGCGGACGTCGACCGCGAGGGCGGTGTGGCCGGCGGGGCGACGCGCAGCGCTTCCGTCCGGGCCGGGCTGGCCGCCGTGCCGGAGGACGCATCGGTGATCTGCGTGCACGACGCTGCCCGGCCGTTCGCGGCTGCGTCGGTGTTCGCGGCCGTGATCGGTGCCGTGCGTTCGGGCGCCGACGGTGCGGTGCCCGGCGTACGGGTCGCCGACACGATCAAGCGCGTCGACGACGGCGGGAGGGTGATCGCCACGCTGCCGCGCCACGAGCTCGTCGCCGTGCAGACGCCGCAAGCGTTCCGCGCCGGCGTGCTGCGCGCCGCGCATCGCGCGGGGGGCGACGCCACCGACGATGCCGCGCTCGTCGAGGCGTCGGGTGGGCGGGTGGTGGTGGTGGCCGGCGATCCGGACAACCGCAAGATCACCACCCAGGCCGACCTCGGCTGGGCACGGGCGCGGATCGCCGGCGCATGAACCGCGTCAGGGTCGGCCAAGGCTTCGACGTGCACCGGTTCAGTGAGGACCCGGAGCGTGCGCTCGTGCTCGGCGGGGTCACGTTCAACGGCCATCCCGGTCTCGTCGGTCACAGCGACGCCGACGCCGTCGCCCACGCCGTCGCCGATGCGCTCCTCGGCGCCGCCGGGTTGGGCGACATCGGTGAGCACTTCCCCGACACCGATCCGCGCTGGCATGGTGCCGACTCGCTGGAGCTCCTGCGTCGAGTGGCCGAGCTCGTCCGCGAGGCCGGTTGGCAGGTCGGCAACGTGGACTGCGCCGTGGTCTGCGAGACGCCGAAGCTGGCTCCGCACCGCGAACAGATGCAGCAGCTGTTGACTGGTGCAGCTGGTGGCTCGGTCACGGTCAAGGGTCGTCGCGCCGAAGGGCTCGGCGCGATCGGCCGTCGCGAGGGTCTCGCCTGCTGGGCCGTCGCCGTCCTCATCGACAGCGACGAGCGGGTTGACGACGAACGAGGAGCGGTGAGCTGATGGCAACACGAGGCGCAGGACGATCGAGCTCGAGCGGCGGACGCTCCGGCGCGCCGAGCGGGCGGGCGGGCCC
>JAODBQ010000044.1 GCA_025464045.1 Ilumatobacteraceae bacterium | reverse complement strand
ACGCCGCCGGCGTAGGCACCGAGACCCATCAGCGCGGCGTGCGTGACGGAGAACTGCCCCGAGGCGAGCGTCAACTGCAGGCCGAGCGTGACGCAGGCGTAGGCGAAGGCGACGACCAGCACGCCGTCGACGTAGGAGGTGAACAGTGCGGCGACCACGTCAGCCGATCCTCGAAACGCGGCCGAAGATGCCCTGCGGTCGGACGAGGAGCACCACCACCATCGCCGCCAACCCGACGACGTTCTGCCACGTCGAGCCGATGTAGCCGACCGTCAACGACTCGATCACGCCGAGCGCGAGCCCGGCGATGAGCGCGCCGCCGACGCTGCCGATCCCGGCGACGATCGCGACGGCAAACATCTTCAGCGACACGTCGTTGGCGACGAACGGGTTGATCCCCTGCGTCTTGTTGGCGGTCAACAGGCCGCCGACGCCGGCGATCGCCGAAGCGATCACCACGGCGATGCCCATGATCTTCGTCGTGTTGATCGCGACGATCTCCGACAGCCGAGGGCTCTCCGACACGGCCCGCATCAGCCGACCGGTGGTGCTCGACTTCAGCCACCACAGCAGACCGAACGAGATCGCCAGCGTCGCCGCGAAGACGAGCAGATCGCTGTTGCTGATGCGCACGCCGTCGAGCAGGAACACCTCGGTCTGGAAGAACGGGTGGACCGACCGGGCACGGAACTCGACGATCTTGGCGATCAGGTTCTCGATGAAGTAGCTCACCCCGAGCGTGCCGACGAACAGGGCGAGGGGAACGCTCTTGTCGATCCGCCGCAGGACCACGACGAAGATCAGGAAGCCGACCGCGATCGCCGCGGCGACACCGGCGAGGAACCCCAACAGGTTCCCGAGTCCGGCGTCCTGGCCGACCCAGACGAGCGTGAAGACGGCGATCATGTAGAGGTCGGCGTGGGCGACGTTCATCATCCCCATGACGCCGAAGACGAGCGTGAACCCGACCGCGAGGAGCACGTACAGGCTCCCCGACGCGAGGCCGTTGACGATGTACTGGAACAGCTCGGTCATTCGGCGCTCCCGAGGTAGGCGAGGCGCAACCGGGGGTCGTCGCGCAACTCGGCGGCGGGAGCGTGCGCAGTGATCCGGCCCTGCTCCAACAGGTAGGCATCATCGGCGAGGGTGAGCGCGACCGCGGTGTCCTGCTCGACGAGCAGCACCGACACGGCATGGCGACGGAACACGTCCTCCATCACGGAGAAGATCCGCCGCACGAGCATCGGCGCGAGGCCCATCGACGGCTCGTCCACGAGCAGCAACGACGGCGCCATCAACAGGCTGCGGGCGATCGCCAGCATCTGCTGCTCGCCGCCCGAGAGGACCTGGGCGCGCTGGCTGCGGCGTTCGGCAAGCACCGGGAACAGCTCCATCGCCTCGTCCATCCCGAAGCCGGTGACGCCGCCCGACGCGGAGCGGATCCGGCCGACCCGCGCTCCGAGGTCGAGGTTCTCGGCGACCGTCATCGTGGTGAACGCGCTGCGTCCCTCCGGGACCAGCACGACGCCGTGATCGATGACGCGCTTGCGCGCCGCGAGCTTGGAGATGTCGACCCCGGACGCGTGCACGGTGCCGCGCGACGGGATGACTCCGGCGATCGCGTTGAGGATCGAGCTCTTCCCGGCGCCGTTGGATCCGACGAGCGCCGTCATCGATCCGCCGACCACCTCCAGCGAGACCGACTGCACGGCGCGGATCACGCCGTACGAGACGTCGAGATCGTCGACCGCGAGGGCCAGTGGCCCGCGGTCGGCCCCGGCAGGCTGGGCCTGCTCGGCGGGCGCCTCACTGGCCAAGGTAGATCTCCTGCACGACAGGGTTGGCGACCACCTCTGCCGGCGTGCCGTCCGCAACGACCTTGCCGAAGTCCAGCACGACGATCTGGTCGCTGATGCTGATCACGAACGGCACGTTGTGCTCGATCACCATCACCGTCGTCCCGGCGATGCGCAGCTCACCGATCAGCTCGGCCAGCTGCTGGCGCTCGGACACCGTCGCGCCGGCCGTCGGCTCGTCGAGCAGGATCATCGTCGGCTCGCACATCAACGCCCGGGCCACCTCGATCGTGCGCTGCGCGAGCAGCGGCAGCTCGGAGCACACCCGGTTCGCGAAGGGCGTCAACCGCAGCCGGCCGAGCACCTCGTCGGCGCGACGTCTCATCTCCGTGCGCGAGCACGGCCGTCCCGGTCGCACGACGAGCATCGACTCGTACACGGTCAGCCCGGACAGCATCTTGATGCTCTGGAACGTGCGCACCATGCCCAACCTGGCGATCCGGTGGGCCGCCATCCGTTGCACGTGGCGCCCGCCGAAGGTGACCGATCCGCTGTCTGCCGCACCGAAGCCCGTCAGCGCGTTGAACAACGTCGTCTTGCCCGCGCCGTTCGGGCCGATCAGTGAGGCAACGGTCCCGGCGCGCACGCCGAAGGAGACGTCGGTGTTCGCGCGCACGCCGCCGAACGACTTGCACACTCGATCGACGCAGAGCAGTGGCCCCTCGTCGGCACCCGCCGGAACGAGGCTCGAGGGGCCACCGTCCGCCACGGTCATGCTGATGTCACGGTCAAGCTGATGTCACGGTCACTTGGCCGCCACGAACCCGTCTGCCGACAGCGACACGAGGAAGAACTGGTCGGCGAGGAACGCACCGCCGGTGGGCCCGGCGGGAGCCTGGGTGAAGCAGATCGAGAAGCACGCCTTGCTGGTGGCGGCGATCGCGGCCTGGATCTTGGTGCGGTCGGTGCTCGTGCCGGCGTCGGTGATCGCCTTGGCGACCATCATCATCGCGTCGTAGCCGAACCCGGTGTAGGTGGGGTCGTCGAGGTCGCTGCCGGTCTTCGCCTTGTAGTCGGCGAGGAACGTCTTGAACGTCGCGATGTCGTCGGCGGACTGCGGCGTCGAGGCGAGCATCCCCGTGGCGGCACCGCCGGACAGGTCCGGGATGCGACGCGACGTGAGCTGGCTGACCGGGTCGAACCAGCTGCCCGTGTAACCATTGTCCTTGGCCTGCTTGATGAACCGCGACGCGTCCTCGATCGTGAAGAAGGCGAACGTGCTCTCCGGCTTGTCGTTGATCAACTGGGTGATCTGGGGGCCGAAGTCGGTGGTGCCGCCGGGCACGCCGATCTCCTGGATCGTGATGCCCACGGCCTTCGCCGCAGCTTCGATGTTCGGCTTCTGGAACTGGACGTACCCGTTGTCCTGGTCGTACACCATCGCGAACGACTTGAGACCCTTCGCCTGCAAGGCCTTCAGCGTGAACGTGACCTGCGGGACCGGGTCGGTCGTCATCGTGAAGCACAGGTCCTTCGTGTTGCCCGCAGGATCCGGCGGGCCGGACTGCGCGGACACGATCGGCAGCCCGGCCGACGTCGCGGCCGAGCAGGCAGCGTTGAAGTTCGGCTGGTACGTGGGCGGGATGATGATCCCGACGCTGGAGTCGTCGGCGAACTTCTTGACCAGCGTGGACGTCTGGGCGTTGTCGGAGTTGTTGTCGGCGACGGCGAGCGCGACCTTCTTGCCGAGCACGCCGCCACTCGAGTTGAGCTTGTCGACCGCGAGCTCGAGCCCCGACTGCACGGCCTTGCCGTAGAACGCGCCGCTGCCGGAGAGCATCTCGATCGCGTTGATCGTCAGCGTGCCACCGGTCGGCGCCGCCGCGGTGGTCGTGGCCGACGCGCCGGCAGCC
>JAODBQ010000573.1 GCA_025464045.1 Ilumatobacteraceae bacterium | reverse complement strand
CAGACGTGAGCGTGGCGCTCGTCGCGTTGCACGTCGCCCTCAGCTGGCGATGGGCCTGGTCGGTCATGCGTCGGCTCGGCGGACGGCGGACGGCGTGACGAGACGGCCCGGTCGGTACGTGCTGCGCCTGCTGGTGGTCGCGGCCGTCGTCGCCGCGCTGGTCGGGCTCGGGGCTCTCTGGCGCAGCACCTCACTGGCCTCGCTCGTCTCCGATGACGGGGGCGCTCGCTCCGGTCAGGATGGCGGTCCGGCGTTCAGCCTGAGCAACATCAGTGACCTGGTCACGACGATGCTGATCGGTGTTGGCGTGATGAGCTTCGTCATCCTGGTCGACAAGGCCCGGCGCAGGCGACGGCGATCGTCGAGGCGGCTGACGGACTGAACGGCTGGGGTTGCTGCGTCGCACCGCCGAGCACCCGAACCGGTGGCAGCTCGCCAGTGCAGCGATGTTGTCGTCCTAGAGGGTGTTCGGCCCCTCCACGTCGTCGTCGCCGAGCTCGTGCCCGCCTGCCTCGACGGTGGCCTGCACCTCCTCCTCTGGGCTCGGCTCGCGCCGGACGATCCACGGTGGTCTCCACCAGGGCTTCGCGGATTTGGTCACGATCGTCGGTACCCCGGACTCCGACCAGTGACTCATCGATTCGAGCTGACCCTTCGCACGGATGCGGTGACGCCACGTGCCCCATTCGGGTCTTGTCGTGTCCGTGCCGCGGCATTGGGTGTCTGCGACCGCACGTCTGGTGGAGCTGCTCTCTAGAGTGATGCTCCAATGGAGACACGCGAGAAGCTCGATGAATCCATCGCGGCGACGGCACTCGATCTGTTCGGATCGCAGGGCTACCACTCCACGTCGATGGAACAGATACGACGCGACGTCGGGGTGTCCAATGGAAGCCTCTACTACCTGTTCCCGAGCAAGGCTGCGCTGGCCGCGCGCCTGTATTGCGACGGAATGATCCAATGCCAAGACGGCATCCGCCGGGAGCTGGTCGCCGCGACGAGCGCAGAAGCCGGGATCCGCGGCTCTGTCGCATTCCAGACATCGTGGGTGGACGATCACGTCCACGCGGCACGGATCATCTACACCGATTTGCCCGACGAGGTGCTGATCGCGGCCGCACCACAGTTGGATGCCCCGAACAGGAGCTACGTGCGAGCCGTCAACAGATGGGTCCGTGTGCACGTCGACGCGGGATCGCTGATCGATCGCTCGTTCCCGGTGCTCCATGCGCTGTGGCTTGGTCCGACCCAGGAGTTCTGTCGGCATTGGGTACGTGGCCGCGGTCGCCTTCGACCGCGAGACGTCGCCGATGATCTGGCCGACGGCGCCTGGCGGGCCGTGAGCACCCGATGACGGTCCCCGACGACTTCATCATCTACCGCCGTAGCGGTCCGTACCTCGACCTCATCGGTCCACTGTACGAGCACTGCCAGGACCCCTCGATCGTCGGCCTCCAGACCGACGAGCGCCACACCAACTCTCGCGGCATCGTCCACGGCGGACTCCTCGTTGCCCTCGCCGACACGGTGATGGGTCACACCGCCGAACGTGCACTGGTCGATGGCGTTCGACTCGTGACGGTCTCACTCACGACCGACTTCACCGGCGCTGCCCCCGGCGGATCGTGGATCCACGGCCAGGCAACGCTCCGCCGGGCCGGGCGCCGGATCGCCTTCGCAAGTTGCTCGTTCCATGCCGACGATCGGCTCATCCTCACCGCCAGCGGCGTCTTCACCGTGACCACACCGGAACGCGCATGACAACGTGCGCGGTGTTCGTCGTCTACGTGGCCAAGCGACGACGAGTCGCGGTGGCGACGACGGAGTTGGCGACATCGCGCAGCTTGGTGTTCGTCTTCTGCGATTCGTCCACGAGCAGTTGGAACGCTTCATCGGCGGTCGAGCGGGTGTTGGCGATGATGATCCCGCGGGCCAGATCGATCGTCTCCCGGCTGACCATCGCCGTGCGCAACTGCTGGTTCAACTCGACCGACGCGCTGTAGGAGTGGGCGTTGGCCAACACCACCGCGGCCTGGGAGGCGAACCGGGTCGCCGCCGCGATCTCATCGTCGTGGAACGAATCCAAGCGGCGCGAGTAGAGGTTCAGTGCACCCAACCGCTGGTCGGCGACGGCCAGCGGCATCGACAACGTGCTGTGGATCCCATGGGAGCGGGCGCGGCGACTGAACTGGGGGAAGCGGCGGTCGTCGTTGGTCGAGCGGATGAGGATCACTTCGCCCATGTCGAACGCCTGCACGCACGGCCCGCGCCCGGTGTCGTACTGGGCCTGGTCGATCTCGGATGCCTCAGGATCAGTGAACACACCCGTCGCCGGGCGACCATCGATCAACAGCGTGATCCCGGCGAAGTCGGCCGGCGGGATCGCGTCGACCGTCAACTCGGCGACGTGCCGCAACGTCTCCGACAACGACGTGCCGCCGACCAAGTAGCGAGCGAGCGCGTCGACGGCCCGACTGAGCGCATCATCATCGGACATCTGTCTGCTCCTCACCCGAGGAGCGAACATCCCCGCACGGTCCGGAGGGACGACGAGCCTCGCTGGGCACCCTACCCACCGGGCGAACGGGCGTCGAGCAGTGGTACCGCACGACGGCACCGCAGCGCGCTCGCGAGCAGCGGCAGTTGGTGCAGGCGGTACGAGCACCGCGGCGGTGACCCGCCGCAGCGCCGGAGTTGTGGTCATGTCATGTGCCGAGCTCGTTGCGTTCGGGTCGCACGCCGCGCGGTGCTCGAGAGCCGCCGACGATCTCTTGACGAACATCGCGGGGCGGTACCGGACGGTTCACGCCCACGATCGCGCGCACGTCGCCGTCCTCGTCGCGGATCAGGTTCACCGACGCCAGCACGGTCACCGCGGAACCGTCTCGGGTGATCTGGCGGACCTCGTGGTGCCAGCGGTTGGTCGTCTGGAGCTCGTGCCACGCCACATCGAGGTCGTGTTGGCTCTCATCGAAGCGAACGACGTTCTGCATCGAGTGCCCCAGCACCTCGGCTTCGGTCCAGCCGTAGAGGCGTTCGGCGGCGCGGTTCCAGCTGAGCACGTGGAACTCGGGATCGGTGACGATGACGGCGTCCGAGACCTCGCTGGACACGCCGGTGACCAGGCTGCGGATCAGCTGCGGCGGATCATCGATCTCGCGCAGCTCCGCGCCGAGGGCGGCCTGACCCTGGAAGGTCGTCGCTCGCGATCGTACGAGCAGGCCGACGTGCGTCCCGTCAGCACGGATCATCGAAATCACCTGCGGCCCAGGAGCCTGCCCTGCCGACCGCATCTCCGCCCGAGCGCGCGTCGCGGCCTGCGACGAGGGGGCGATCAGATCGAAGACGTCGCGACCGACCACATCCCCGGGACCCGCGGCACCGAACAGTTGCAAGGCTCCGCGGTCTGCAGCCACGATGCGGGTACCGACCTGCAGGATGGTGCCGACCGCAGACGATCTGGTGTTCAGCGGACGAGCAACGGCAAGGTGATCCGCCCCGTCGGGCGAATCGAAGCGATAGCCGGCGCGTCGAACAGTCTTGATCAGGCGTGGATGTGCCGGGTCGACTTCGACCTTCGCGCGCAGGCGGTAGATGTGCTCGGTCACCGTGGCCGGGTTCTGCCACTCCGGCGTGGAGAGCCACACATGACGCAACAAATCGTTGCGGCTGAACACATGGCCGGCCCGCGCACAGAGGAACGCGAGCAGATCGAACTCCCTCGCCGTCATCTCCACGTCGTCACCGTCGATGCGTACGGTGCGCGCGCTCAGATCAATGCTCAAGCGGCCGGCACTGAGCGCGATCGGCGGCTCGACCCGCGGTTCCTGCAGGCCCTCTCCGTAGCGCGCCAGCTCGACGACAGCACGCGCCACGTCAGCCGCAGCCTCCAGGGAGGGCTGGTCACGCTCGGTCACTGCCCTGCCATGCGCTGTGCATCGCCGCTCGGCACCACGCGATCCACGGTCATCGCATCCGAACGTCGATCTGCGTGAGTCCACGATGCGGTCCCAGGCCCGCTGCGCACGGCACATCAGCTCGGGGACGCGACGCGCGAGTGGGGTTCGGCGGGTCCGAGCTGCCGCTCAGCAACTCGATCTGATCGCCTGGCACGGGTCGCGACCACAAGTAGCCCTGCGCCAGCTGACAACCGAGCGCGGCGAGGAGATCTCGTTGCCGCGTGTTCTCGACGCCCTCCGCGAGCACGCGCAGTCCGAGGGCGCCACCGAGACTGATGATTGCTTCGACGATCGCCGTGCTCTGTACGTCGTGCCCGAGGTTGGCCACGAACGAGCGGTCGATCTTCAACGTGTCGATCGGGAGCTTCTGCAGGTAGCTGAGCGACGAGTAGCCGGTGCCGAAGTCATCGAGCTCGATGTGTGTGCCGATCGCTTTCAGCGATGTCAGCGCTTCCGACGCCCGGTCGAGATCCAGCAACGCGGTCTCGGTGATCTCGAGGTGCAGCGAACCGGGATCGATGCCTGCGGCGACGAGCATGGCTTCGACGTCACCGGCGATGTCGCCGTTGTAGAGCTGCTTGGTGGCGACGTTCACGGCCATGAACACGTGGCTCATGTCGGACGTGCTCGCCCTCCACGCGGCGAGCTGCTCCAATGCGTGACGCAAGACCCATCGACCGATCGGCACCACGAGCCCGGTCGCTTCTGCGAGCTCGATGAACTGATCGGGCTGCAGCAAGCCCAGCTGGGGATGCTGCCATCGCAGCAGTGCTTCGTAGCCGACGATGCGCTCGGTCGAGAGATCGACCACGGGTTGGTACTCGAGCAGCAACTCGTCTCGCGCAACGGCCACGCCCAGAGCGGCCTCGAGCTCGAGCCGTGCCAAGGCGCGCTCGCGCATCGCGTCGTCGGCCACGACCACGCCGGCGCGACCGCCCTCCTTGGCGCAGTACATCGCCGCGTCGGCGTCTCGCAGCACTCCGCCGACATCTGCTCCCTCGGGAACCGCTGTCACGCCAATGCTCGCGGTGACGAAGAGCTGCCGGCCACCGATCGAGAACGGACGCTCGAACAGCGCAACGACGTCGCGAGCACGGGCGAGCGCCTGATCGATGCTGCCCAGGTCCTCGCAGAGGATGACGAACTCGTCACCACCGAATCGCGTCACCGTGTCGGCCGGACGAGCCCAGCTGTTCAACCGACCAGCGATCGAGACCAGCAGCTCGTCGCCAGCGGCATGACCCATGCCATCGTTGATCACCTTGAACTGGTCGACGTCCAAGAACATCACCGCGGCCGAGTGGTGTGCGGCGCGGGCGATGACCATCTCCAGCCGCTGCGCGAACACGACCCGACTGGGCAGACCCGTCAACGGATCGTGCCGAGACTGGTACGTCAGCGCCTCCTCCGCACGTTTGCGCTCGGTGATGTCGAGTATGGCTCCGACCACTCGCCCCTCGTCGGACTCGGAGGTGTCGGCCTGGCCGAGCACCCAGCGGACGCGGCCATCGCGTGTCCGGACGCGATGCTCGATCCGCACCCGCCCGCCCGTGCCGATCACCGCGGCCATCGCCTCGCCGACCTCAGCCCGGTCGTCTTCGTGCACCGCGGACAGATAGGTGCTGTCGCCGGGGATCGTGTCCGGGTCGACGTCGAGGATCCGGTACAG
Source organism: Ilumatobacteraceae bacterium (assembly GCA_025464045.1). Lineage (GTDB taxonomy): Bacteria > Actinomycetota > Acidimicrobiia > Acidimicrobiales > Ilumatobacteraceae > JAODBQ01. Next base: position 293 of record JAODBQ010000573.1, on the reverse strand, counting down.
CTCGTTCGACCAGATGTGCCAGCCGCTGGGATCACGATCGAAGCTGCCAACGCTGGCGATGCGTTGTGCATCGGCGAGTCGGTTGCGGTCCTCGGCCAGGGCGCGGACGAGCGCCTTGCGTTCGCTGATGTCGCGGGCGATCGCAGCCACCCCGACCGGCCGTCCGTCGGAGTCCAGCACCGGCGAGATGATCACCGAGACCTCGACCAACGTCGCATCCCTGCGTCGGCGCAAGGTGTCGCGGGCGAGGGAACCCCGACCAGCGCAAGCCTGCTCCAACACGGTCTCGCATT
>JAODBQ010000025.1 GCA_025464045.1 Ilumatobacteraceae bacterium | reverse complement strand
TGCACGGGCCGAACCTGAACCTCCTCGGCCAGCGCGAGCCGGAGATCTACGGCACCGCGACGCTCGACGACTACGTCTCAGCCACGGCCAAGGCCGCTGCCGAGCACGGCCACGAGCTGGAGGATCGCCAGAGCAACCACGAGGGCGACCTCGTCGACTCGATCCACGCCGCGCGCGGCCGGTGCGCGGCGATCATCATCAACCCCGGTGCATTCACCCACTACTCCTGGGCGATCCACGACGCGCTCGCAGCGTTCGACGGCATCGTCGTCGAGGTGCACATCTCCAACCCGCACGCCCGCGAGCCGTGGCGCCACACCAGCGTGGTGGCGCCGGTCGCAGACGGCTCGATCGTCGGCTTCGGGATGATCGGCTACCAGCTCGCGGTCGCGGCCGTCTCCGTGAAGTTGGAGCTGGAGGCGTGATCACCGATCCGGCGAACCTCGCCGGCCTCGCCCTGGTCGGGCGCGCCGGGCGCGTGCGCGACCGCCTCGCCGGGCGTGCCGATGCGTTGCTCGTCAGCGACCTGTCGAACATCCGCTGGCTCACGGGGTTCACCGGGTCCAACGGTTGGGTCGTGGTGCTGCCCGAGGAGCTCGTGCTGGTCACCGACGGTCGCTACGGCGATCAGGCGGCTCTGCAGATGGCGGCAGCCGGCGTCGACGGGCGGGTGCTCGTGGGCGCCACGGCCGGGGCGATCGAGGACCACCTCGCCGCGCTCACCAAGCCCTTGGGAGCGGTCGCGTTCGAGGCGGCACACGTCACGTACGCGCAGTTCAGGCGCCACGAGCAGGCGTTCGGGGCGTCGCTGGTGGCCGTCGACGGCGTCGTCGAAGCCGAGCGGCGCACGAAGGACGAGGGCGAGATCGCGCGGATGGCCGAGGCCTGCCGGATCGCCGACGCCGCGCTGGCCGAGGTGGCGCCGACGCTCGGCGACGGGCTCACCGAGGCCGAGGTCCGCAACCGGCTCGAGATCCGGATGCGCGAGCTCGGCGCCGACGGGCCGAGCTACGAGACGATCGTCGCCACGGGGCCGACGAACGCGGCGCTGCCACACCACCGCCCCGAGCACGTGCGGATCGAGCCGGGCCACACCGTGATCATCGACGTCGGCGCCCTGTACGACGGGTACCACAGCGACATGACCCGCACGTTCGTGGTGGGCGAGCCGACCGCGCGGCAGCGGGAGCTGTACGAGGTGGTGCTCGCGGCCCAGGTCGCCGGTGTGGCCGCCGTCGCGCCGGGCCTGGGCACCAACGACCTCGACGCGGTGTGCCGCACCAGCATCGCGGCCGCCGGATACGGCGATTGGTTCACCCACGGCACAGGACACGGCGTCGGCCTGCTGATCCACGAGGATCCCTTCGTCGGGCGCGCCGGCGACCTGATCCTGCAGGTCGGGGACGTGGTGACGGTGGAGCCTGGGGTCTATCGTGAGGGCTTCGGCGGCATCCGCGTCGAAGACCTCCTGGTCGTCACTACCGACGGTTGCCGACCACTCACCAAGACGCCCAAGGATTCAGCATGCCTGCCATCACCACCAACGACCTGAAGAACGGGATCACGCTCGAGCTCGACAACGGCCTGTTCCAGGTCGTCGAGTTCCAGCACGTCAAGCCCGGCAAGGGTGGTGCCTTCGTGCGCACCAAGCTGCGCAACCTGAAGAACGGCAACGTCTTCGACCGCACGTTCAACGCCGGCATCCGCGTCGAGCAGGCGATGCTCGACAAGAAGGACATGCAGTTCCTCTACCGCGACGGCGACGACTACGTGTTCATGGACACCCAGAGCTACGACCAGACCAACGTGCCCCCGGTGGCGCTCGGTGACGCCGCGGACTACCTGGTCGAGCAGGCCATCGCGCAGATCGCGTTCCACAACGACGAGATCGTCAGCGTCGAGATCCCCGCGTCGGTCGAGCTGAACATCAGCGAGACCGAGCCGGGCATCCAAGGTGATCGGGTCAGCGGTGCCCGCAAGCCGGCGACGTTGGAGACCGGCAAGGTCATCCAGGTCCCGCTGTTCGTCAACATCGGCGACCGGGTGCGCGTCGACACCCGCTCCGGCGACTACATGACCCGGGTCTGAGCCCGTGTCCCGCCGCGCCCGCGCAGGCGGATCACCGTTCGCCGACGACGAGCGCAGCGATGCTCGAGAGCGGGCGATGCTGCTGTTCTACGAAGCGGACACCAAGCGCGTCCCGGTCACCGACATCGCCGCGGCGCAGGTCGTCCCGATCGATGCGCTCACCCGGCTGCTGGTCGAAGGCGTCGCCGGCGACCGCGACCACCTCGACGAGGTGATCGCCGCGCACGCCAAGGGCTGGACGCTGGAGCGGATGCCGGCGATCGACCTGACGGTGCTGCGGATCGCCTCGTTCGAGCTGTTCCACCGTCCTGACGTCCCGGTCGCGGTCGTCCTGAACGAGGCCGTCGAGCTCGCCAAGCGGTTCTCCACGGACGACTCCGGTCGGTTCGTCAACGGTGTCCTCGCCGCCGTCGCCAAGCAGGCGCGGGGCAGCCAGCCGACGACGATCTCCTCCACCCGGGGCGCCACACCGAGGTCCGGCCGCGACCGGCGCCCGCCGGGTCAGGGTGGGACGCCGGGCCCCGCCGGGAGCGGCGGGTAGCGCGGAGGGATCCGCCACAGGACGAACTTGGCGTTCTGCCACATCTTCACGAAGCCGAGCAGCGTCGCACGGGCATCGGTCAGGTTGGTCTGGATGTAGTCGCTGTCGCGTGCCATCAGGAACCAGTCGCCGCGTTGGAGCATCATCGACTCGCTGTTGCCCTGGATCGCCCGGCGCCGGGTGTAGAGGTTCATCGTGCGTGCCTGGAAGAACACGACGACGTCGCGTGCGTCGGTGTACTGCGTCACCGCGGCGAACGCCTCCTGCACCGACGGGTTGTCCGGGCCCCACTCGACGTAGCTGTAGTCGCGGTGGTACTTGTACGACCCCCACGTGTCGGTGGCGACGCACACGAGTGGAATGGCGAGCGCGGCGGTGGCCAACACGGACGGCCACTGGCGGGCGTGGCCGACGAGGAAGCGCTGCACGCCGTCGACGCCCTGCCACGCGAAGTACAACATGAACGGCAGCACGCTGAGCAGGTAGCGGCCCTCGCGGAACGGCGGGCTGAGGATCACGATCACGAGGCCGAACAGCACGGCCGTGAGGTGGGCGTCGAGCCGCGGTCGCAGCAGCGTGCGCCAGGCGATCCCCAGCAGCGCCGTCACCACGAACACCCAGAAGACCGCGTTGGCCAGCGACGTGCTCCCCAGCATCGACAGCGGGTGGGCACCGATGTCCTTCAGCCCGATCGCTTCCGCGAACGGCAGCCGGTACCACTTCAGGTTGAACTTCATGTTGTGCAGCCCGGAGCCGCCGGCGCGCTGGAAGTTGTCGTAGGGCTGCCCAGGCAGGATCGTCTGGAAGATCAGCGCACCTGCCCCGAACGCCAGGTACGGCGCGGCGAACGTGATCGCCACGCGCTTCCACCCGTCGCTGACGCGTGCGGCGAGCGCCCGCGCCTCGCGCCAGCGCACGGCTTGGGCCGCGAAGATGCCGAGCAGCAGGGCGACGCCCTCCTTGCGCGTGTCGAACGCGAGGCAGGCGAGCGCCCCGAGGCCGATCAGCGGCCACAACGAGTCGCCGAACAGGCGCCCCCGGTCGGTGACGTGGTCGAGCCACCAGATCCCGATCATCAGCAGCATGAAGAACGTCAGGTCGCTGAGGACCGCGTCCGTGTAGCCGATGTAGAGGTTGTTCAGCCCGACCGCGAGCATGATCACGATCGAGGCGGCCGTGCCGGCACGATGACGGACGATCCGCTGCAGGAAGAACAGCCCGACGACGAAGCTGAGGGTGCCGACCAGCTTCAGCGCCGAGTAGTCGATGCCCTTCAGGGCGACGATCGGTGCGAGGAGCATCGGGAACACCCACGGGTAGACGTAGGCGCTGAAGGTGCTGTACGAGGAGTTGTCGAGCGCGTACCGGGTCAGCGAGGCCACATCGCCGACGCTGCCGTCTGTGAGCCCCCGTGCCTGGTCGATGTACAGCGCGAAGTCGTCGCCCCAGCCGTGGCCCTGCTCCTGCATCGACCGGCACAGCTGGAAGATCGCGAGGCAGATCAGCGCGACCGCGAGGTGGGCCCGCCGGCGCCCGACCCACGCCCGCAACGTGTCAACCATCTGCGTCCTCGCGGTGCGTGCGCGGCGGTGGCGAGGTCTTGATCCCCAGCACGGACAGGCCGAACGAGCCGAGCACGAGGCTGGATCCGTGCACGAGCCCGAGCATCGCCGGCACGACGGTGCGGACCTGGTGACGCGGGTCGAGCTGGCCGAACCCGGCGTCGCTCCAGCGGTTGACCGAGATGATCGCCACGACGACCCCGGCCAGGACGACGACGAAGCCGGCGAGCAGCCCGCGCTCGAGGCTGAAGGCGCGCTCGAACCGGTCCAGTGCCCGCGTCGGGCCCCACAGCCCGCGCGCCCCGGCGTAGACGCGGCAGTACACGCCGAAGCCCATCGCCTGGGCGCCGATGATCGTCCCGGTCGCGGCGTAGAGCAGCGCGGCGACGTCGAACGTCGCCGATCCGATCGTCACCGAGTGGATCAGCAGCACGACCGTGGCGATCGTGCTGAGGAGGAACAGCACCAGACCGGGGATGAAGAACAGCCAGCGCGGGCTGTACAGCAGCAGGAAGCGCAGGTGTCGCCAGCCGTCGCGCCACGTGCGCAGGTGTGGCGGGCGCGAACGTCCGTCGGGGCGCAGGGTCGTCGGCACCTCACGGATGTCGAGATGGGCGAGCGAGGCGCGCACGACCATCTCGCTGGCGAACTCCATGCCGTCGGTGGCCAGGCCGAGGTCGGCGATCGCCGTGCGATCGAAGCCGCGGATGCCGCAGTGGAAGTCGCGGATCGGGCTGCGGAAGAACAACCGGCCGATCCGCGACAGGACGGGGTTGCCGATGTAGCGGTGCAGCCACGGCATCGCACCAGGGGCGATGCCCCCGCGGAAGCGGTTGCCCATGACCAGCTCACCGCCGTCGCGGAGCTGGTCGATGAAGGCGTCGAGGTCGGACAGGTCGTAGCTGTCGTCGGCGTCGGCCATCACCACGTACCGTCCGCGGGCCTCGTCGATGCCGCGGCGCAGGGCGGCGCCGTAGCCGCGCACCGGGACCTGCACGACCCGCGCGCCGGCTGCGTCGGCCAGCTCGGGCGAGCCGTCCGTCGAGCCGTTGTCGGCGACGAGGACCTCGCCGTCCACGCCGGCGAGGGCGAGCCAGCCGCGGGCCTTGTCGATGCAGGTCACCAGCGTCTCGGCCTCGTTCAAGCAGGGGAGGAGGATCGTCAGTTCCGGCTCGTGTCCGTCTGCGGGCGTCGCCGTGTCCGCTCGGGTCACGGGCGGCGACTCTAGTTGGAGCGGGTCTGAGGGCGTCGTTCGCCTCGACCCGACGGCCGAGCCACTAGATTCAGGTCACCGTGAAATGGGTCCCGTGAGGCTCATACGGGAGGAGCACGAGATGAGCCAGGCCCGTCGATGCCTGCATGGCTATGCGCAACACTGTATGATCATGCAAGTGATGCACCAGTCGGAGACGATGCACCAGGGCCGGGCGGCCGGGCGATGAGCATCACCGAGGGCGTCCTCGTGCTCGCCGACGGCAGCGTGTTCGAGGGGGAGCTGCTCGGCGCCGCACCCCCGAACGGGGTGGCCAGCGGCGAGGTCGTGTTCAACACCGTGCTGTCGGGCTATCAGGAGGTGATCACCGATCCGTCCTACGCCGGGCAGATCATCAACTTCACCACGCCGCACATCGGCAACTACGGCGTCAACCGGCGCGACTTCGAGTCCGTGCGGCCGTTCTGTCGCGGCGTCGTCGTGCGCGAGATGGCCCGCCGGCACAGCAACCAGGACGCCGAGGCGTCGCTGGACGCGATGCTGTGCCGCTACGACATCGCCGGGATCGGTGGCATCGACACCCGCCGGCTGACGCGGCTGCTGCGCGAGACGGGCGCGATGCCGGGTGCGTTCGGCACGGCCGACGAAGCCGCGCTGCGCGCCGCGGCGGCCGCCGAGCGCGGCACGGACGGCATCGATCTCGTCGCCGAGGTCACGACACCGGAGATGTACACGGTCACCGACGGCGGAGCGCGTGGTCGCCAGCGCACGATCGTCGCCTACGACTTCGGGATCAAGCACACGATCATCCGCCAGCTGGCGAGGCTCGGGACGGTGCACGTGGTCCCCGCGTCCGCGACGACCGCCGAGGTGCTCGCGCTCTCGCCCGACGGCGTGTTCCTGTCGAACGGCCCCGGCGATCCGGCCGAGGTCGGCTACGCGGTCGAGGCGATCCGCGGGCTGCTCGGCGAGGTGCCCGTGTTCGGGATCTGCCTCGGGCACCAGCTGCTCAGCAGGGCCCTCGGCGGTGAGACGTACAAGCTGCCGTTCGGCCACCACGGGGGCAACCACCCGGTGCGCAACCTCGCCACCGGACAGGTCGAGATCACCAGCCAGAACCACAACTTCTGCGTCGCCGCTGACAGCCTCGCCGGTCGGGTCGAGGTCACCCACGTCAACCTCAACGACGGCACCAACGAAGGGATGCGCGTGCTCGACGCACCGGCGTTCAGCGTGCAGTACCACCCCGAGGCCGGCCCGGGCCCACACGACTCGCGATACCTGTTCGGCGAGTTCGTGCAGCTGATGGACGGCGGCAGTGGCGGGCGAGCCGCGTCGGCCGCCGGCGGCGTGATGCACGGCATGCCCGAGCCGATGTACGGGGTCGCCTGATCATGGGCAAGCGCACCGACATCCACTCGATCCTGATCATCGGCTCCGGGCCGATCGTCATCGGTCAGGCCTGCGAGTTCGATTACTCGGGGACCCAGGCCTGCCGTGTCCTGCGCGAGGAGGGCTACCGGGTCATCCTCGTCAACTCCAACCCGGCGACGATCATGACCGATCCCGACTTCGCCGACGCCACGTACGTCGAGCCGATCACATGGGAGGTCGTCGCCCAGATCATCGAACGCGAGCAGCCCGACGCGGTGCTGCCGACGCTCGGCGGCCAGACCGGCCTGAACACCGCGATGGCGCTGTTCGAGCGCGGCCTCGTCGGCGTGCCGGGCACGCCCGAGCTGATCGGCGCGAACGCGGAGGCGATCGCCACAGCGGAAGACCGGGAGCGCTTCAAGGAGGCGATGCTCGAGATCGGCCTGAGCGTCCCGGCCAGCGGCACCGCGCACGACATGGACGAGGCGCGCATCGTCGTCGAGGAGATCGGTCTGCCGATCATCGTGCGGCCCGCGTACATCCTCGGCGGCCGCGGCACCGGCATCGCCTCGACGATGGAGGAGTTCGCGCGCCTCGCCGCCAACGGTCTCGATGCCAGCCCGATCAGCGAGATCCTGATCGAGAAGAGCATCGCCGGCTGGAAGGAGTTCGAGCTGGAGGTGATGCGCGACCGCGCCGACAACTGCGTGATCATCTGCTCGATCGAGAACGTCGATCCGATGGGCGTGCACACTGGCGACTCGATCACCGTTGCGCCGGCGCAGACGCTCACCGACGTCGAGTACCAACGCATGCGCGACGCCGCGTTCCAGTGCATCCGCCGCGTCGGCGTCGAGACCGGTGGGAGCAACGTCCAGTTCGCCGTCAACCCGGAGACCGGCGAGCAGGTGGTGATCGAGATGAACCCGCGCGTGTCGCGGTCCTCCGCGCTCGCCTCGAAGGCCACGGGCTTCCCCATCGCCAAGATCGCCGCCAAGCTCGCGGTCGGCTACACGCTCGACGAGATCGCCAACGACATCACCAAGGCGACGCCGGCCAGCTTCGAGCCGAGCATCGACTACGTGGTCGTCAAGATCCCGCGCTGGGCGTTCGAGAAGCTGCCCGGCACGAAGGGCATCCTCGGCACGCAGATGCAATCCGTCGGCGAGGCGATGAGCATCGGGCGCACCTTCACCGAGAGCCTGCAGAAGGGCTTGCGCTCGCTGGAGCAGGGCAGGTTCGGGCTCGGCTGCGACCCGGCCGAAGCCCAGCTCGACGCGCTCGACACCCCCGCGCTCCTCGCCCGGATTGCCGTCGCCACCCCCGAGCGCCTGTTCCAGATCGCCGAGCTGCTGCGGCGGGGCACGAGCATCGAGTCGATCCACGAGCGCTGCCGGATCGACGCCTGGTTCCTCGATCAGATGTCGTCGATCGTCGAGGAGCGCGCCGTGCTCGCCGAGCTCACGCTCGACACGATCACCCGACGCGGCTGGAAGCGGGCCAAGCAGCTCGGGTTCAGCGACGCGCAGCTCGCCCACCTGTGGGACGCGGACGAGCTCGTCGTGCGCGCCGCCCGTGAGGCCGCCGGCGTGCTGCCGACGTTCAAGACCGTCGACACGTGTGCCGCCGAGTTCGCCGCCGAGACGCCGTACCACTACTCGACCTACGAGGACGAGGACGAGGTCCGCCCCAGTGATCGCCCGCGGGTCGTCATCCTCGGCAGCGGTCCGAACCGGATCGGGCAGGGCATCGAGTTCGACTACTGCTGCGTCCACGCGTCCTTCGCGCTGCGCGACGCCGGGTACGAGACGGTGATGGTCAACTGCAACCCGGAGACGGTCAGCACCGACTACGACACGAGCGACCGGTTGTACTTCGAACCGCTGACGCGCGAGGACGTGCTCAACGTGAACGCCGCCGAGACGCGCGCCGCCGGGGGAGTGGCGCCGAAGATCGTCGTCTCGCTCGGCGGGCAGACCCCGCTGAAACTCGCCGGGCTGCTGCCCGTGGAGATGATCGCGGGCACGTCGCCGGCGTCGATCGACCTCGCCGAGGATCGCGAGAAGTGGAACGCGCTGTGCGATCAGCTGCACATCCCGCAGCCTCCAGGCGGCACCGCCTCCGATCTCGAGCAGGCACTGCGGATCGTCGAACGGATCGGCTTCCCCGTGCTCGTGCGGCCGTCGTTCGTGCTGGGCGGCCGAGCCATGGAGATCTGCCGTGGCGACGACGAGCTGCGGGCTTTCGCCGCCGTAGCCAAAGAGATCTCGGGCAAGCACCCGCTGC
>JAODBQ010000696.1 GCA_025464045.1 Ilumatobacteraceae bacterium | reverse complement strand
GCGCCGCCGTGCGCCGCGCTCCGCCGCCGGCAACGACGAACGCGCCGTCGCGGTGCGACGGCGCGTTCTGAGCGGCCGAGTGCAGCTCGACGTCACCTGGCGTCGTTGATCGCCTGCCAGATCCGCTCCGGCGTGCACGGCATGTCGATGTGGCGCACGCCGAGGTGAGCGACCGCGTCGACGACAGCAGACTGCACGGCCGGCGTCGAGCCGATCGTGCCGCTCTCGCCGATGCCCTTCGCGCCGAGCGGGTTCATGAACGTCGGCGTCTCCATGTGGACGACCTCGACGCTCGGCAGCTCGGCGGCGCTGATGAACGCGTAGTCGGCGAGGTTCGAGGTGATCGGGTTGCCGTCGCTGTCGTAGCGGACCTCTTCGAGCAGGGCCTGCGCGGCCCCCTGGGCGATGCCGCCGTGGATCTGGCCTTCGAGCAGCATCGGGTTGAGGACGCGGCCGGCGTCGTCGCAGGCGACGTGGCGGATCAGCTGCACCTGGCCGGTCTCGGTGTCGACCTCGACCACGGCGACGTGCGCACCGAACGGGAACGTCGCCCCGCCGGCCTGGAAGAACGACGCGTGGGCGAGGCCCTCCGGGAGATCGGCGTCCGTCTTCGCCGCGACCGCCAGCTCGGCCCAGGTCTTCGCCAGGGCAGGCGTACCGGCGACGTGGAACGCGCCGGCGTCCTTGTCGAGCTCGATGTCGGCATCGCTCGCTTCGAGCAGCTTGGCGGCGAGCTTCTTGGCCTCCTCGACCAGCTCGCCGGCGGTCTGCCAGACAGCTGCGCCACCCTGCTGGAGCGAACGCGAGCCCATCGTGCCCGCACCCGCGGGGATCAGGTCGGTATCGCCCCAGACGACGTCGATCATGTCCATCGGGATGCCGGTCTGCTCGTGGGCGAGCATGCTCCACGCCGTGACGTGGCCCTGGCCGTGAGGCGAGGTCCCGGTGTAGACGACGGCGCGGCCGTCCTCCAGCACCTCCATCCGGGCGTGCTCGCCGAACGGCGGCACACCGCCGGTGATCTCGACGTACACGCTGACGCCGATGCCGAGCTGCTTGGGTCCACCCGCGGCGCGGCGCTCCGCCTGCTCCTTGCGCAGCGTGGCGTAGCCGGCGACCTCGAGGGCCTTGTCCAGCGCGACCTCGTAGTTGCCGACGTCGTAGGTCTGGCCGACGACGGTGGTGAACGGCTCGTCGAACTTGGCGATCAGGTTCTTGCGGCGCACCGCGACCGCGTCCATGCCGATCTCCGCGGCGAACATGTCCATGATCCGCTCGGCCGCAGCCGTCGCCTCCGGTCGCCCGGCACCGCGGTACGCCGTGATCGGCGTCGTGTTGGTGACGACGCTCGTGGTGCGGCACTCGATGTTCGGGATGTCGTACACGGCCGAGGACATCGGCCGGGTCATGAACGGGGCGAGGATGGTGCCCATCTCGGCGAACCCGCCGCAGTCCTGCACGACCTGCAACCGGTAGTGCGTGACCTTGCCGTCGCGGCTGCCGCCGATGGTCGCGTACTGGATCTGACCACGTCCGTGACCGAGCACCATCATGCTCTCGGTGCGGGTCTCCTGCCAGCGCAACGGGCGGTCGACCTTCTTGGCGAGCACTCCGAGGAGGATCTCCTCCGGGTAGCACGTGATCTTGGCCCCGAAGCCGCCGCCGACGTCCGGGGTGATCACCTGCATCTGGTCGTCGCCGACGCCGTTGCCGGCCTTGATCGCATCGCGGGCGGACTGCGCGCCCTGCGTGCTCAGCCACTGGTGGAGCTTGCCGTCCACCCAGGCCACGGCGGAGCTGCGCACCTCGAGCGGGCAGGGGGCGACGCGCTGGTTGACGAAGCGGCCCTTGACCACCACCTCGCAGTCGGCGAAGTACTCGTCGCCGGTGACGTCCGGTGCGCCGATGGCGGTGGAGTCGAACACGACGTTGCTGCCGGCGGCCTCGTAGATCAGCGTCGAGGAGGCCATCGCGGCCTCCGGATCGACCAGCGCCTCGAGCGCGTCGTAGTCGACGATCACCTGCTCGACGGCGTCCTCGCCCTGGCGTCGGGTCTCGGTGACCACGGCCGCGATCGGTTCGCCGACGAAGCGGACCTTGTCGATGGCCAGCATCCCGCGCGAGACCATCGGGTTGAACGCCGCCGGCTCCACGACGAGGCCGAGGTCGGCGGCGGTGAACACGCCGAGCACACCGGGCATCGCCAGCGCGGCAGACGCGTCGATGTTGGTGATCGTGCCGTGCGCGACCGACGAGCGGACGTAGGTGACGAACGCGGCGCCGGCAAGGCGCGGCTCGTCCGCCAGGTCATCCACGTACTTGCCACCGCTGGTGAGGAACTTCGGGTCCTCCTTGCGGAGAACCCGATTCCCGAGAATGCTGCCAGGCACGCTGAACCCCCGTGTTGACGTCGTCGCGCCCGGCCGGGCGCGGCATGCGGCCGACAGTAGACGACAGCTGTTGGCAGCGCCGACTGGAACCGGACGGCGGGCGACGCGATGTCGTCCCGTCAGGGCGGACCGGCGGCGACGGGGGGCGGCGTGGTGGCGGTTGCGTCACCGGGTGCGCCCGCGCCGGCGGCTGCGACGACGGTCGTCGCGGCGGCCGCAGTGGGGCTGGTCGTCGCGGAAGCGTTCTCTGCGGGCGGGATCGAGGCAGGTGCGTTCGCCGCGACCACAGAGGTCGGCGTCGCGGCGGTGGTGGATGGCGGAGCCGCAGCGGCGGTCGCCTCCGCAGCGCGCACGGCGATGATCTGTGTGACGCCGTCGTAGGGCCAACCGACGGGCAACGTCAGCGGGGCGTTGGGGGCGGGGAGCACGGTGACCCGCTTCTCGGTCGCGCCGCCGAAGCCGACCTCCTCGCGCGCGGCCTCCTTGATCCCGTCGGGGGTCTGCAGGTAGCCGACCTCCTGGGCGAGCTGCACGTTCGCCGCGTCGAGGACCGCCAGCTGGCGCTGACGTTCGGCCAGGTCATCGCGCTGGCGGTACCAGGACTTCACCGGCAGCACGAACAGTGCAGCCATCAGCGCACCGGCGACGACGACCGCCACCACACCGATCAACAGCCGGTACCCGGACCCCTTGACCAGCTGCTTGTCGCGGGCGATCGGACGGGTGAGATCCGAGAAGCGGGTCCCGTCCGCGTCCGGCCGAGGCACGGCACGCGTGGCCGAGCGCGGGCGCTGGATCGAGGAAGTGCGGTGCCCGTCGCTCACGGCGGGCCATTCTTCCAGCTCTCCTCCTCCAAACCGTGGCACCGTGTCCGCCGGGTCGCGACCGGCCGGCGCCCCGGCGCGGTCGGCTCGGTCTGATCGCGGCCGGCACGTGTCCGGTTGGGCCGTTCCGGCCATGATCCCGCCGAGGATCCTTCGGTCAGACGATGACCAGTACGCCGACGCCGGGACTTGGTCACCAGTGCCGCCTCCCGAACTCCCGGAGCCTCGGGTCGCCGTGCGTGTCGCGGTGCGTGTTGCGGTGAGTGTTGCGGTGAGTGGGGCCGCCGGAACGGGTCAGCGGGAGCGGGGGGCGCGAATGGCGGCGGATTCGCCGAGGGACTCCTCGATGCGCAGCAGCTGGTTGTACTTGGCGACTCGGTCGCTGCGCGCCGGCGCGCCGGTCTTGATCTGGCCGCAGTTCGTGGCGACGGCGAGGTCGGCGATGGTCGTGTCCTCGGTCTCGCCGCTGCGATGGCTCATCACGCTCGTGTAGCCGCTGCGCGTCGCCAGGTCGACGGTGTCGAGGGTCTCGGTGAGCGTGCCGATCTGGTTGACCTTGATCAGCACGCTGTTCGCCACGCCCCGCTCGATGCCCATCTTCAGCCGTGCGGTGTTGGTCACGAACAGGTCGTCACCGACCAGCTGCACCTTGCTGCCGAGCGCCTTCGTGAGCGAGCTCCAGCCGTCCCAGTCGTCCTCGGCCATGCCGTCCTCGATGCTGATGATCGGGTAGGTGTCGACGAGCCGGGTCCAGTAGGCGACGAGGTCATCGGCCGAGAGCACCTTGCCTTCGCCCTCGAGGTGGTAGGCGCCGTCACGGTAGAGCTCGCTCATCGCCGGATCGAGGGCGATGCAGATGTCCTCGCCCGGCGCGTAGCCGGCGCGTTCGATCGCCTCGACCAGGATCTTGATCGCGTCCTCGTTCGTCGCCAGGTTGGGGGCGAACCCACCCTCGTCGCCGACCGCGGTGGACAGGCCGCGCCCGTGGAGCAGCGCCTTCAGCGCGTGGTACGTCTCGGTGCCCCAGCGGATCGCCTCGCGCAGGCTCGGCGCGCCCACCGGCATCACCATGAACTCCTGCAGGTCGATCGTGTTGTCGGCGTGCATCCCGCCGTTGACGACGTTCATCATCGGGACCGGCAGGACGTGCGCGTTGGGGCCGCCGAGGTAGCGGTACAGCGGCACGTCGAGGTCCTCGGCCGCCGCCTTGGCGACCGCCAGGCTCGTGCCGAGGATCGCGTTGGCGCCCAGGCGGGCCTTGTTGCCGGTGCCGTCGAGGGCGATCAGCTCGGTGTCGATGAACCGCTGCTCGAACGCGTCGACGCCCTGCAGCGCCTCGCCGATCTCGCCGTTGACGAACCCGACGGCCGTCTGCACGCCCTTGCCGCCGTAGCGCTTGCCGCCGTCGCGCAGCTCGACCGCCTCGTGCTCACCCGTCGAGGCGCCCGATGGCACGGCGGCGCGCCCGATCGCACCGCTGTCCAGCTGGACCTCCACCTCGACGGTCGGGTTGCCCCGCGAATCGAGGATCTCGCGCCCGACGATGCTGACGATGTCGCTCATGGCCCGCAACGATAGGAGCTGGGCCTCAGCCGGGTCGCCTTGCCCGCTTGACGTCGTCCCACAGGGCGTCGAGCACGCCGAGATCGGCAGCGTGCAGGTCGATGCCACGCTCACGCGCGAGCACCTCCACCGCCTCGAATCGGCTGCGGAACTTGCGGCTCGCCGCGCGCAGCGCGGCCTCCGGCTCGATGTCGAGGTGGCGGGCAACGTTGACCACGGCGAACAACAGGTCGCCGAGCTCCTCGTCGATGTGGGCCCGGTCGCCCTCGCCGGCAGCCTCGACGAGCTCGGCCGCTTCCTCGGCGATCTTCGGGAGCGCGCCGTGGACGTCCGGCCAGTCGAACCCGAGCTTCGCCGCCTTGCGCTGCACGGCGTACGCGTACGAGAGCGACGGCTGGGAGATCGGCACCCCGTCGAACACCGACGTGCGCTGCTTCTCCTCGCGCTTGATCGCGTCCCAGTTGGTCAGCACGGTCTCGGCGTCGTCGGCAACCACGTCGCCGAACACGTGCGGGTGGCGGCGGACGAGCTTGTCGTGCACGGCCTGTGCGACGTCGGCCATCGTGAACCGACCTTGCTCCTCGGCGATCGTGGCGTGGAACTCGATCTGGTAGAGCAGGTCGCCGAGCTCCTCGACGAGGTCGTCGTCGGTGGTCGGGTCGTCCGGATCGAGCGCTTGGAGCGCGTCGACGACCTCGTAGGTCTCCTCCATCAGGTAGCGCACGAGCGAGGTGTGGGTCTGCTCGCGGTCCCAGGGGCACTCCTCGCGCAACTTCCGGGTGAGCTGATGGAAGCGCACGAGCTCCGCACCGACCGGTGATCCGAGCCGGGGGATGTAGATGCACGTCAGGTGATCGGCCTCGACCGTGCGATCGAGGTCCGCCCACGTCGTCTCGGTGATCAGCTCGTCGGCGGTGCCGAGGCGTTGGAGGATCACGACCGGCTCGTCGCCCGACGCGTTCTCGACGGCGAGCTTGATGTCGCTGAGGACCCAGTTGGCGTGCGTGTGCGCGACGAGCAGCGGGCCGGCCTCGCCGGCCGCGGCGGTGGCGAACTCGTGGCCGTCGACGAGGCGGACCCCGGCCTCGACGGGGTCGATCCCGAGGCGGGCGTAGGCGACGTCGAGGAAGGACATCGCCGGGAGCACGTCGACCTCCACGCGCGCGTCGGCACGCAGCAGCCGCACGGTGCGCTCGAGCACGAGCGGCGAACCGGGAAGAGCGTAGAGGACCCGTCCGTGCTCGATGGCGGCGGCAACGAGTCGATCGACGATCTCGGCGTACACGTCGGCGAACGTGTCCTCCTGCTCGTACACGTCGTCGAACGACGTCGCACCGGCGACGAGGACCGCCGCGGGGTGGCGCTCGGTACGCAGGAACCGGTGCTGGTGGGCGGCGATCGCGTCGAGCGTCTGGGTGGTGACCAGGCCGCCGTCACCCGGCCCGAGGCCGACGACGGTGACCCGGGGCGGGGTCACGCGTTGCTGCCGAACGGGACGACCGACGCCTGCGCGCCGTCCCAGCGGCCGTACCGCGAATCGACGTGGACCTTCGCCGACGTGACCGCGGCGGACACCTTGGCCTGGTCGAGGGTGCCCGCCTGGCGCTGGCTGACGAACGCCGCGTACCGGGTCAGCAGCTGTTGCACCGTGGGCGAGGCGCTGGTGAAGTCCGCCGCGTACTTCGTGGTCAGCGCGGCCTGCTCGGCCGTGCCGCTGAGATCCGCCGCGCCGCTGTGGTCGATCACGTTGAGCACGATCCAGATGCTGATGATCCGGTCGGCCTGGCTGCCGAGCTCGGCCTGCGCGCCGTCGAGCTCGCCGTTCTGCAGGGCGTTCTGGACGATCGGGTTGCGCAGCAGCTGGGACAGTCCGTCACGGTGGAGGGTCGAGCCGCCGGCGACGGCGACCGAATCGGCGCGGTTGAACGTGCTGCACGACGACAGCGCCACCATGGCGGCGACGGCGCACAGGGCGAGGAGGGTCCGGCGGATCACGGCTGCGACGATAGCGACAGCATCGTCCCCGCCGCGAGCGTGCCGACCCGCACTGTCGTTCCGCCCTGCGTCACCGCGGGGAAGCATCGCCCCTGATCAGCCGGGCGTGGGGACGAGCTCGGCGGAGGGGATCAGCTGGCGCAGGAAGTTGACGAGGTACTCGGCCGGCTCCACGCCGCGCTTGATCGGGACGACGAGCTGGCGCTGGTCCTCCTTGACGAACGCATCGCGGTTGAGCCGACGCATCCGCATCTCCTCGCTGGTCTTCAGCGCGACCGGCGCGAGGCGCGCCTGGTTCGACTGGATCGAGACGTCACGCAGACCCAACCGGTGGCACTCGGCGCGCAGGTAGCCGACGTTCAGCAGCGCGTCGGCCGCCGGCGGCACCGGGCCGTAGCGGTCCTCCCACTCGGCGCGGATGTCGTCGACCTC
>JAODBQ010000684.1 GCA_025464045.1 Ilumatobacteraceae bacterium | reverse complement strand
TCCGCCGCGTTCTGGACGGCGTTCGGCACCTCGATCCTGATCAACGTGCTCATCGAAGTGGTGCGCCGCCGGCGGGCGCACCAGATCGAGCGATGAGCCGGTCCACCGTCCTGGGTACGCTCGGCCGCGTGCCTCAGCTCCACCTCGCCCAGGTGAACATCGGGACGCTGCGCCAGCCGATCGAGCATCCGCTGATCGCCGAGTTCGCCGACGCGCTCGACCCGGTCAACGCTGCCGGCGAGGCGTCCCCCGGGTACATCTGGCGCCTGCGGGACGAGTCCGGCAACGCCACGTCGATCCGGATCTTCGACGATCCGCTGAAGCTGCTCAACCTCACGGTGTGGGAGTCGATCGAAGCACTGCGCGCGTTCGCCTACCGGGGCACGCACCGCGACTTCCTGCGGCGGCGCAGCGAGTGGTTCGAGCCGGACGGCTCGGCGACCGCGATGTGGTGGATCCCCGCCGGCACCGTCCCCACCGCGCAGGAGGCCGCGCGGCGCGTGGCCTTCCTCGAGCGCTTCGGTGATTCGCCGCACGCGTTCCGGCTGGGTCAGCAGCACCCGCAGGCGGTCGTCGTGCGGACCGACCTCGCGTCGCCCGACGCGCAGATGTTGATCGGCGCGCTGGACGCCGAGCTCCTCGGGCGCTACCCGGAGCCCGGCAGCACGTTCTTCACCCTCACCGAGGGCCAGGTCGCGCCGGGGCGTGGCGGCTTCTACGTCGCCTACGTGGACGGCTCGCCGCTCGGCTGCGGCGCGTACCGGATCCCCGCGGGCGCCACCGCCGAGATCAAGCGGATGTACGTGACGCCGGAGGCGCGCGGCATGAAGCTCGGCGCGGCGATCCTGGACACGCTCGAGTGGGCGGCACTGGGCGACGGGGCGACGCAGCTCGTGCTCGAGACCGGGGTGCGCCAGCCCGAGGCACTCGGCCTGTACGCGCGCTTCGGCTTCACGCCGATGCCGTGCTGGGGCGAGTACGCCGGCGTGCCGACGTCGGTCTGCCTCGGCAAGGGTGCGCGCTGATGCTGGCGCTCGTGGTCGTGCGCGACGGGTCCCTGCCCGCCGGCGGCGACGAGGTCGTCGCCGAGTGCGGCGGACGAGTCCTGCTGATCGGGTCCGGGACCGCCGCCGCGCTGGACGACCTGCGCGGCGCCGTCACCGACGCGCGGCTGGTGGAGGCCGGCGCGTTCCGGCCGGGGGCGTGGTCGGCGGGCCTCGCGGTGCTGCTCGCCGACGACCCGGTCGTGGTGCTGCCGCACTCGGCCGACGGGCGCGACCTCGCGCCCCGCCTCGCCCACGCGCTCGATCGGCCGCTGCTCGCGCACGCCATGGTCGTCGGCACCACCACGGTCGAGCTCATCCGCGCCGGCGGGACCGAGCTGCACAGCGTCGTTGCGCCCGCGGCGTTCGTGGCGACGTTGCACCCGGGGCTGCGCGGCGTGGAACGGACCGTCACGACCGAGCCGAACGTCCGCGAGCAGGTGCTGCCGGCCGCCATCGACGCGATCGACGCCGAGGTCGTTGCGACGTTCGCCGCGGACGCCGCGACCCTCGACCTCGCCGAGGCGCCGCGGATCGTTGCGGGCGGTGCTGGGCTCGACAGCGCCGACCGCTTCGAGCAGCTCGCCGCACTCGGCGCCGTCCTCGGCGCGAGCGTCGGCGCGACGCGCGTCGTCACCGACCGCGGCTGGGTCGGTCACGACCGCCAGATCGGCACGACCGGCGTCGTCGTCGATCCGCAGCTGTACCTCGCGTTCGGGATCAGCGGGGCCGTGCAGCACACCAGCGGGCTCGGCGCACCCGCGCACGTGATCAGCGTCAACACCGACGCCCACTGCCCGATGATGCAGCTCGCCGACCTGGCGATCGTCGCCGACGCCAACGCCACGCTGGATGCGCTGCTCGCCCGTCTCGGCACACTGGAGGTCGCGCATGGATGACGAGCCGGATGTCGACGTGATCGTCGTCGGTGGCGGACCGGCGGGCGCGTGTGCCGCGCTGGTCGCCGCACGAGCCGGGCTGTCCACCGTCCTCCTCGAGCGGGGGCCGTTCCCGGGCAGCAAGAACATGTACGGCGGCGTGGTCTACCCGAGGATCCTCGATCGGCTGATCCCGAACTGGTGGGAGACGGCGCCGATCCAGCGTTGGGTCACCCGCCGTTCGACGATGGTGCTCACCGACACCCAGGCGCTCACGGTCGATTACCGCACCGAGGCGTGGGGCAAGCCCCCGTACAACGGCGCCACGGCCTACCGGCCCGACTTCGATCACTGGCTCGCCGGCCACGCCGAGGCCGCCGGCGCCCAACTCGTGTGCGACACCACGGCGGTCGGCCTGCTCCGCGGTGCCTCCGGGCGCATCGTCGGTGTGCGCACGGACCGGCCTGGCGGGGACCTGCGGGCGCGCGTGGTGATCGCCTGCGACGGCGTGAACAGCTTCCTCGCCAAGGAGGCCGGGCTGTTCGAGCACACCGATGCCAAGCACTACACGCTCGGGGTCAAGGAGACGCTCGCGCTGCCGAAGGAGGTCATCGACGAGCGCTTCGGCGTGCGCGGGCGCGAGGGCGTCGACATCGAGATGATCGGTTGCACGAGCGGCGTCAACGGCGGTGGCTTCCTGTACACGAACCTCGACTCCGTCGCGGTCGGGGTCGTGCTGAAGCTGCCCAAGCTCGCTGCCCAGCAGCTGCGCCCGGAGGAGATCATCGCCCGGATGAAGCGGCATCCGGCGATCGCCCCGTTGATCGAGGGCGCGGACCTGAAGGAGTACTCCGCCCACCTCATCCCCGAGGCGGGCCTGGCGATGATGCCGAAGATGACCACCGACGGGATGCTGGTCGCCGGGGATGCCGCGGCACTGTGCCTCGCCGCCGGGATCTGGCTGGAGGGCGTCAACTTCGCGATGGCCAGCGGGATGTACGCCGGCGAAGCGGTCGTCGAAGCGGTGCGCAACGGCGACGTCGGCGTCGAGGGCCTGGCCGGCTACCAACGCCGTTTGAGCGAGACGTTCGTGCTCAAGGACCATCGCCGACTGCGTCGCGCGCCGGAGATCGTGCTCTCCGACCGCGTGCAGCACCTCTACCCGGCGATGGTCGCCGGCATCGCCGAGCGGATGTTCCAGGTGGACAACCCGGCCCCCAAGCCGCGCCTGCGCACGATCCTCAAGCAGGAGCGCAAGCGCGTCGGCATCCGACGGCGCGACCTCGCGCGCGACGGGCTCGACGGGCTGAGGACGTTCGGATGAGCGACGAGTGGCCGCAGGTCTCCTTCGAGGACCGGATGAGCACCGTCGAGTTCCGGGTCCACGAGCGCGCCCACATCGTCGTCGACGGTGCGAAGTGCGCCGACTGCAGCACGCGAGCGTGCGTCGTCGCCTGCCCGGCGAACCTGTTCGTCCCGACGAGCGACGGCGGGATCGTCTTCAACTACGAGCAGTGCTTCGAGTGTGGCACGTGCTACATGGTCTGCAACGAGGAAGGCGCGATCAGCTGGAGCTACCCGGAAGGCGGCTTCGGCGTGGTGTTCCGGCGCACATGATCGCCGCCTGCGTCAAGTGGGTGGCCGGTGTGCCGGAGCCCGGCGACGAACGGTTCGCCGGGATCTCCGCCGCCGACCAGGCGGCCGTGGAGCTCGCCCTGCGCCACGGCGCGTCGATGGGCGACGACGTGGTCGTGGTGACTGCCGGGCCGCCGGCCGCGGAGCGAGCGTTGCGCGAGGCACTCGCCGCCGGCGCCACGCGCGCGGTGCGCGTCGATCTACCCGCCGACGCGACGAGCTCGGACGTGGCGACGGCATTGGCGGGTGTCGTCGGCGACGCGGCGTTCGTGTGGTGCGGCGACTACTCGACGGACCGTGGCTCGGGCAGCGTGCCGGCGTTCCTCGCCGCCGAGCGCTCCGCCCGTCAGGCGCTCGGTGCGGTCGCCGTCGATCTCGCCGACGGTGCGACGATCTCGGTCACACGCCGTCTCGACGGCGGGCGTCGCGAGGTGTCGACGGTCAGCGCGCCGGCCGTGGTCTCGGTCGAAGGCGCCGTCGCGCGGCTGCGCCGTGCCGGTCTCGCAGGCGTGCTGGCGGCGCGCACCGCGCCGATCGAGGTGCGGCGGCCGGCGGTCGTCGTGCCGGACGTGGCCGCGATCGTCCACGCCTACCGACCGCGGGCGAGGACCCTGCCGCCGCCGCACGGCTCGACGCTGGACCGCTTGCGCGAGCTCACCGACGCGGCCGCCGCTCCGGCCCACGGCGAGACCGTCCACCTCGACCCCGCCGACGCCGCCGACCGCATCCTCACCGCCCTCCGCGCCTGGTCCTACCTCACGTGACCGGCCGCACTCCCGGCCACCCACGACCGGTCATCGCCTGACCGAGCACACCTCAGTCGGATGATGACCGGAACCGCCGCCGAGCGAGCTGCTCGTCACCGTGTGATCACGATGCAACGGCGGTGCAACACGACGTCCGGCGCACGGTGGCGGCGCTACGTTGAGGCCATGCCGGAGCTCGGTCCCGCACAGGCACCTGTCGCCGGCTGATGACCCACCTCGGGACGATGGTCTGGCCCGACCTGTGGGCCGCCGCACCCCGACCGCTGCTCGTCGTGCCGATCGGCTCGTGCGAGCAGCACGGCCCACACCTCCCGCTCGACACCGACAGCCGGATCGCCGTCGCCCTCGCCGACGGTCTGGTCGCGGCGTTCGCCGACGATTCGGACACCGAGCGGGCCCGCGCGACGATGGTGGTGACGCCCACGCTGACCATCTCCGCGAGCGGCGAGCACAGCGGCTTCCCCGGCACGCTCTCGCTGGGGATCGACGTCTTCGAGCGAGTCGTCGTCGAGCTCGTCCGCAGTGCCGACTGGAGCGGCGGTGTGGTGCTCGTCAACGGGCACGGCGGCAACGCGGTCGCGGTGCAGCGGGCGGTGAGCACGCTCACCCTCGAGGGTCGCCGGGTGCTGTCGTGGTGGCCGCGTGATCCGGGGGGCGATGCCCACGCCGGGATCACGGAGACGTCGCTGATGCTCGCCATTGCGCCCGAGCTGGTGCGCGTTGCCGCGGCGCAGCCGGGACGGACGACGCCGCTGCGCGACCTGGCCGACGATCTGCGCTCGGGTGGGGTGGTCGCGGTCAGCCCGAACGGTGTCCTCGGCGACCCCGCGGGTGCGAGCGCGGCGCACGGTCGCGCCCTGCTGACCCGGTGGCGGATCGACCTGATCGCCGCCGTCGACGAGTGGTGGATCTGACCCGATGCGTCAGCGGTTCCGCCCGGACGTCTCCTACCGCCGGCCCGACGGTGGCAACGTCGTCATCGGCGGCTCGCCGCTGCGCCTGTTCCGTCTGACCGGGGCCGGACGCCGGATCGTCGAAGCCATCGAGCAGGGCGCCGAGCTGGCGCCCGGGCACCGGACGCTGACCGACCGGCTGCTCGACGGCGGGGTGATCCATCCCGTACCCGGGCGCGACGCCGGCCCGCTGTCGATCGACGACGTGACCGTGGTCGTGCCGGCGCTCGATGCGCTGCCCTCGCCGTCGCTGCGGATGCAGACGGTCGTCGTCGACGACGGCAGTGAACCGCGGTTGGTCACGCGCGACCCTGCGGTGACCATGCTCCGGCTCGAACGCACGAGCGGGCCCGGCGCGGCGCGCAACGCCGGGCTGGCGACCGTGCAGACGGAGCTCGTCGCGTTCGTGGACACCGACGTCGAGCTGCGCGACGGGTGGCTGGAACCACTGCTCGCCCACTTCTCCGATCCGCAGGTCGCGCTCGCCGCTCCCCGGGTCCGCAGCAGCCCGGGCGGTGCCGCCGGGGTCGATGCGTACGAGTCGGTGCGCGGTTCGCTCGACCTCGGCCCGCTCGAAGCGCGGATCGCGCCAGGGACCCGGGTGAGCTTCGTGCCCGCCGCCGCGATCGTGTGCCGCGCCGACGCGGTGCGCGAGGTCGGCGGGTTCGACGCCGAGCTGCGGTTCGGCGAGGACGTCGACCTCGTCTGGCGGCTGCACGAGGCCGGCTGGCGGTGCCGCTACGAACCGACCAGCGAGGTGCGTCACCGGGCGAGACCGTCGTCGCGCACGTGGGCGGCGCAGCGCTTCGCGTACGGCAGCAGCGCGGCGCCGCTCGCCCAGCGTCATCCCGGTGCGCTTGCCCCGCTCCGGATCAGTGGTTGGAGTGCGGCCGTCTGGGGCTTGGTGGCCATTCGCCGTCCCTCCGCAGCCGTCGTCGTCGCCGTCGGCACGGCCGTGGCCCTGCAGCGCAAGCTCCGCGGTCTTCCGCCGGCGGAGGCGGCTCGGCTCGCCGGTCTCGGCAACCTGTTCGCAGGCCAGCAGGTCGCCGCCGCCATCACCCGCGCGTGGTGGCCGGCGGCAGCGCTCGCGGCGATCATCGTGCGCCGGGCGCGGCTCCCGCTCGCCGCCGCGGTGCTCGTACCGCCGGTGATCGAATGGGTGTCACGCCGGCGCGGCGCATCGAGACCTGGCCACGAGCCGGGTCCCGACCACGAGCTCGGGCCCACCCTCGCGCGCTACGTCGTGATGCGCGTCGCCGACGACGTGGCCTACGGGGCAGGGGTGTGGGCGGGGTCGGTGCGCCGGTGGCAGTTCGCTGCGCTCGTCCCCGACCTCACGAACTGGCCGCCGAAGCGCGACCGCGAGCCCGTTCGGCCAGCCGGTCGTTGATGTCGGCGCATCGCGAGGAACTGCACGGCCCCGACGGCGACGCCCGCCGCAACCAGTCGCGCTGAGACCTCGTCGACTCGGGCACCAGGCCCGATGTGAGCGACCACGCCGGCGCCGGGAGGGTGGGCGCGGTGTGCGCCGGATGTGGCGCATCACGCGCCCACGCAGCCCGGGCGCCGAGAGGGTGGGCGCGGTGTGCGCCGGATGTGGCGCATCACGCGCCCACGCTGCCTGGGTGTCGATGGCGCAAGATCCCGACCGACCCGATGGGGTTCCCGGCCGCCGTCCACCACGGCCGTTCCGACGGCTACCGTCGCCGCGGATGACCGTGCGGCTCACCATCCAGCGTCGGGCGTGGGAGTCGCACGTGCACGCGTACGCGGCGTCGGTGCCCGGTCTCGTCCCGGTGGTGAAGGGCAATGGGTACGGCTTCGGGCGCTCCGTGCTCCACCCCGTCGCCGCCACGCTGGCGAACCGGGTGGCCGTCGGGTCGATCCACGAGCTCGACCACATCGCCGACCACATCACGCCGATCGTGCTCACGCCCTCGCTGAGGGCGCGGCCACGGCCGCCGTCGCCGGCGCACCCGCTGAACCGGGCCGTGCTCACCGTCGGCTCGCTCGCCCACGTCGCCGCACTCGCCGGCTGGCGGGGCCTAGTCGCCGTCAAGCTGCTCTCGTCGATGCAGCGGTACGGCGTCGCACCGGGCGAGCTGGCGACGGTCGCCAAGGCGATCGCCGACAGCGGCCTCGACGTCGACAGCGCGGCGATCCACCTGCCGCTCGCCGGCGGCGACGACGAGCGTCGACGCGAGATCGAGCAGTGGCTGACGGTCGTGCCGTCGTCGTGGCCGGTGTCGGTGAGCCACCTCGCCCCGGCGTCGTTCGCGGCACTGCGCGCATCCCATCCGCAGCGGCGGTTCGAACTGCGCGCCGGCACTCCGCTGTGGCACGGCGACAAGTCGTTCCTGCACCTCGACGCCGACGTGCTCGACGTGCAGGCCGCCCACGGCAAGCCGCGCGGCGGCTACCACGCCACGCCCGTGCCCTTCGACGGTTCACTCGTGATGATCGGCGCGGGCAGCGCGAACGGCATCGCCGCGCTGGCCGACGGGCGCAGCCCGTTCCACTTCGCCCACGAACGGATCGCGCTGCTCGAGCCGCCGCACATGCACACCTCGATCGGGGTGATCCCGGCCGGTCGCCCGTGCCCGTGGCCCGGTGATCATGTGGACGTGCAGCGGCCGCTGATCACGACGACCTGCGACGAGCTGGAGTGGTCACCGTGAGCACGCCCGTCGGCGATCGGATCATCGACCTCGACGTGACCCGCGCCATCGCCCTCGTCGGCGTCGTGCTGATGAACTACCAGGGCTACCTGATCATCGACGGCGGCACGCAGGGCACCTCGTTCGTCAACCGCGTCTTCGATCCGTTCAACGGTCCGCTGACGACCCGGTTCGCCGCCGTGTTCGTGATGGTCGCCGGGATGGGCATCACGCTGATGACCAAGCGCAGCCGGCTCAGCGGCGACCGCGCCGCGCAGAGCGACGACCGGTGGCG
>JAODBQ010000662.1 GCA_025464045.1 Ilumatobacteraceae bacterium | reverse complement strand
GGGCACATCGAGTACTTCGAGTACCTCGTCGAGTCGCTGCGCGCCCAGGGAGCCGGCCACGTCAAGGTCGTCGGGGGTGGCGGCGGCGTCATCGTCCACGACGAGATCGAGCGCCTGCGGTCCTCGGGCGTCACGATCTTCTCTCCCGAGGACGGCCAGCAGCTCGGGCTGCGCGGGATGATCAACCTGATGATCCGCGACTGCGATCGTCCGCTGCCGAGTGCCCCGATCGACGTCGAGCAGCTGCTCGCCGGCTCGCAACGGTCGCTGGCCAGGGCGATCAGCAAGCTCGAGGTGGACGGCGGCGACCCCGAGCTCGCCGCGGCGATCGCCGACGCGTCGGGAGGCCGCCAGGTCCCCGTCCTCGGCATCACCGGTACCGGTGGCTCCGGCAAGTCGTCGCTCACCGACGAGCTGCTGCGACGCTTCCGCCTCGACCAGGCGGACAAGCTCAAGGTCGCGATCATCGCCGTCGACCCGACGCGTCGTCGCGGTGGCGGCGCGCTGCTCGGCGACCGCATCCGGATGAACGCGATCGACAGCCCGAACGTCTTCTTCCGATCGCTCGCCACCCGTGGCGCGAGCGAGCTGCCGCCCTGCATCAGCGACGTCATCGCCGCGGCCAAGGCGTGGGGCGCGGACCTCGTGATCATCGAGACACCGGGCATCGGGCAGGGCGACGCGGCCATCGTGCCGTTCGTCGACGTGCCGATGTACGTGATGACCCCCGAGTTCGGCGCCGCGTCGCAGCTCGAGAAGATCGACATGCTCGACTTCGCCGAGATCATCGTGATCAACAAGTTCGAGCGTCGTGGCGCCGAGGACGCGTTGCGCGACGTCCGCCGTCAGTACACCCGCAACCGCGAGCTGTTCGACGTCGACCAGGCGAGCCTGCCCGTGTTCGGCACCGTTGCGTCGCGCTTCAACGACGACGGCGTCACCGCGCTGTACCAATGCCTGCGCGCCGTGCTCGGCGAGCACGGCCTCGTGACCCACGACGGCATGCTCGCCACGGTCGACTCGAAGACCTCGACCCACGTCGGCGTGATCGTCCCGGCCAGCCGCCAGCGGTACCTCGCCGAGATCACCGAGACCATCCACCGCTACCACGGCGTCACCGCCGACCAGGCCACGTTCGCCCAGCGTCACCAGCAGCTCGCCGCGACCACCGAGCTGCTCGCGGCCCGCGGCCTGCCCACCACCGACGTCGAGGCGCTGGCCGCGGAGACCGCCACCGACATCGAGGCATCCGTGCGTGCCCAGCTCGACGCGTGGCCCGCCCGCAAGGCCGAGCTCACCGGGCCGGACCGCGCCGTGCGCGAGTCGCTGTCGGGCACGCTCGTCCCCAAGCTCTCGGTCCCGCGGTTCGACGATCACGGGGCGTTGGTGCGCTGGCTGCGCAGCGAGAACCTGCCCGGCCACTTCCCGTTCACCGCCGGCGTGTTCCCGTACAAGCGCGAGGGCGAGGACCCCGCGCGGATGTTCGCCGGCGAGGGTGGCCCGGCGCGCACCAACCGCCGGTTCAAGCTGCTCTCCGAAGGCCAACCGGCAACCCGCCTCTCGACGGCGTTCGACTCGGTGACGCTCTACGGCTTCGACCCCGCCGAGCGCCCGGACATCTACGGCAAGGTTGGCAACTCCGGCGTGTCGATCGCCACGCTCGACGACATGAAGGTGCTCTACGGCGGCTTCGACCTGTGCGATCCGGCGACGTCGGTGTCGATGACGATCAACGGCCCGGCGCCGACGCTGCTGGCGATGTTCCTCAACACCGCGATCGATCAGCAGCTCGAGACGTTCGCGGCGACGGAGGGCCGCGCCCCGAACGACGCCGAGGCGCTGACGATCCGCGAGCGCACGCTGGCGACGGTGCGCGGCACGGTGCAGGCCGACATCCTCAAGGAGGACCAGGGCCAGAACACGTGCATCTTCTCGACCGAGTTCTCGCTCGGCGTCATGGCCGACATCGCCGAGTACTTCGTCGAGCACAAGGTGCGCAACTTCTACTCCGTGTCGATCTCCGGGTACCACATCGCCGAAGCCGGCGCGAACCCGATCTCGCAGCTCGCGTTCACCCTCGCCAACGGCTTCACCTACGTCGAGGCGTACCTCGCCCGCGGCATGAAGGTCGATGACTTCGCACCGAACCTGAGCTTCTTCTTCTCGAACGGGATGGACCCCGAGTACACCGTGCTCGGGCGGGTCGCCCGGCGGATCTGGGCGGTCGCGATGCGCGACCGCTACGGCGCCAACGACCGGTCCCAGCGGCTGAAGTACCACATCCAGACGAGCGGCCGCTCGCTGCACGCGCAGGAGATGTCGTTCAACGACATCCGCACCACGCTCCAGGCGCTGTGCGCGATCTACGACAACGCGAACAGCCTGCACACCAACGCCTACGACGAGGCCGTCACCACACCGTCGGCCGAATCGGTCCGCCGAGCACTCGCGATCCAGCTCGTGATCAACCGCGAGTGGGGACTGGCGATGAACGAGAACCCGCTCCAGGGCAGCTTCATCGTCGAGGAGCTGACCCAGCTCGTGGAGGATGCCGTGCTCGCCGAGCTCGACCGGATCGCGGAGCGCGGCGGCGTGCTGGGCGCGATGGAGACCGGCTACCAGCGCGGCCGGATCCAGGACGAGTCGATGCTGTACGAGCATCGCAAGCACGACGGCACGCTGCCGATCGTCGGCGTGAACACGTTCCTCAACCCGAACGGCGACGACGGCAACCACGGCACGCTCGAGCTCGCCCGTTCCAACGACGACGAGAAGAACGACCAGATCGAGCGGCTGCGCCGGTTCCAGGCCGAGCACGCGCAGGAGCGTCCCCTGGCGCTCGAGCGCCTCCGCCAGGCGGCGCTCACCGGCGACAACGTCTTCGCGGTGCTCGTCGACGTGGTGCGCTCGTGCTCGTTGGGCGAGATCACCGACACGCTCTTCGAGGTGGGCGGCCGCTACCGCCGGAACGTCTAGCGGCGACGCGCGAGCCGCGGCCACGTGCCCGCGAGAGCGAGCTCGACGCACCCCCGTCGGACGAGCGGCATCGTGCTGGCGGGTGAGGCAGCGATGAGGATCGGCTGGACGCCGAGCTCATTCGTCAGCTCGGTGCGGGCGCGTGCTGCAGACCGCCGGTCGCTGCGAGCAGCGCGCTGCGGCCGACGGTGCCCGACACCTCGACGAACCAGTCCGGCGTCGCCGACGGGTGGGCCATGATCTGCGTCCCGGTGAGCTTGGATTCGACGGTCACCGCGCCGAGCCCGCTCGACGTGGCGTCGCTCCCCGGGTTGTCGTCGGACGGCTCGACGGACGTCGGGCCCTGCATCACGACGATGGTGTCGGGGCCGTTCGTGTACACGTCCACGTAGCTGGTGACCACCGTCGTCGGCCCGAAGTCGGTGGACGGCACCGTGCCCCCGGCACCCGTGGGATCGGCAGCGCCGCCGGTCCCGGTCGACGTCCCGCCGGTGCCCGCCGGCGTCACCGCGCTCTGATCCGTGGCGTTCTGGGTCAAGGTGTACCGGCCGAGCAGCTGGTAGCCGGGCGGCACGGTGGCGAACCCCCAGTACGAGTCGTCGGCCGGAGGGCCACCGATCGGGCTGAGGCTCGTCCCGCCGTCGGCGACGGACGCCGGTTCGCCGGTGATCGCGAAGTCGTCGTCGGTCAACGTCGGTGCGGTGTCGACCGCCGTGGCGGTGAGGTGCTCCAGCACGCCGCCGCCGCTGACCGCCACCTGCTCGAGCACGAGCCCCGACGCGTCGATGCACACGTCCGCGTACGTCGTGTCGGTCGGCGCGGTGATCTGGTAGTTCTCGAGTGGCGAGCCGGTGCGGTAGACCTGGCAGTCACGACCGAGCAACGACCGACGCTCGCGCAGCACGAACGTCTTGTCGGCGACGAGGTCGGGCAGGACGGCATCGAGGCGCCAGTCGCCGATCCCCGCGGACGGGCTGATCGTGTCGACGCTCGGCTGATCGTCGCCGGTGGTCGTCGACGACGACCGCCCGAGATCGGACACGATCGACCACTGCACGTCGCCGCCAGGCGGCGCACCGGTCGTGCTGTCGATGTGCGTGCGGAACGGCCGCTGCACGCGGAACGACTCGGTCGAGGTCGTGTACGTGCGGTCGGATGCCGCAGCTGCTGCAGCGGATCCGGTGGCTGCGGGGCTGGTGGTGCCTGCGGGATCGGCGGGGCCTGCGGGATCGACGGTGCCTGCGGGATCGACGGTGTCGGACGTGCTCTCGTCATCGCTGCTCTGCAGCTCGTACGTCACGGCGTAGGCGACCGGAGTCGCGGACAACGGGAGGGCGCCGTCCGCGCCCTCGACGAGCGTGGCCGTCATCACCGAGCTCGGGGCGGCGGTGGACGGCGAGTCCTTGCTGTTGGACAGCGCGATCACGACGATGCCCACGAGCACGAGCGAGCAGACGACCACGCCCACCACCCATCCGCGACCACGGCGGGGCTCCTCGGGGGGCGGCTCGCCGCGGTGGGCGTTCGCTCGGCGAGCAGCGACGGCGGCGCGCTGGCGCGCCGAACGGTCGCGCGTGGAGCGGTTCGCCATCGGACCCGATCGTGCCATGGCGCGCACGCGGATCCGACGCGGCACGTTGGGAACTCGGTGAGAACCGGCCGGCCCGCCGGGTGGCAACCCGACGACGGCACTGGAAGACTGTGCGCATGGCGATCACCGTCCAGGACAACCCGCAGCGGCAGCGGTTCGAGATCATGGTCGACGACGAGCTCGCCGGCTACGCCGAGTACCGCCGCGACGCGGGCAAGCTCGTCTTCCCGCACACCGAGACGCTCCCCGCGTTCGGTGGACGCGGGCTCGGCACCATGCTCGTCACCGCCGCACTCGAGGCGGTGCGTGAGGAGGGGGTCACCGTCCTGCCGCAGTGCTGGTTCGTCCGTGACGTCATCGCGGCCAGTCCCGACGAGCTCCTCGCCCTCGTCGCCCCCGAGGACCGCGCCGCGTTCCACCTGCCCGCCACTGCGGGGCAGCAGGCATGATCGTCCTCGTCGCGACCGGCCCCGGCGGGGAGACCGCGCTCACGCTCGAGGAGCCCGACGACTGCGGGAAGTTCCACGTCGAGGCGCGTGGGGTCGATCACGCCGCGGTGGCCGCGACGCTCGCGAAGGCGGGTGCCGGGACGATCAGCGGCGACGACGCGACCATCGAACCGACCGTCGTGGAACGCCTCGCAGCCGGCCGGGTCGGTGCGGACTGGGCGGCGCGCTTCACCGGGATGTTGGCCTACGCCGGGCAGAAGGGCTGGCTGGACGAGCACGGCGCCGTGCGGGCCCACATCGAGTGGACCTGACGCCGATCAGGAGGCAGTACCACCACGGCGGATCTCGCGGAACGGCATGTCCCGATCGACCGCTGGTTCGCGGGGCAGGCCGAGCAGCTGCTCACCGATGATGTTGTGCTGGATCTCGTCGGTACCACCGGCGATGGACTGGGCCGGCACGGAGATCAGGACCTCGGCGACGACCGCGTCGCCGTCGGCACCGGTGAGCATCCCGTCCGCACCGATGATCGCGCTGTGCACGTCCGCCGCTGCCCGGGCGACGTTGCTCAGCCCGAGCTTGCCCAGCGACCCGGTGGCCCCGGGGCTGACGCCCCGCGCCAGTGCCGCCGCGGCACGCTGCGCGGTGAGCTGGTGGGCGCGCTGCATCGACAGCAGCGACGCCAACCCGCCGCGCACGAGCGGGTCGCGCGACGAGCCGTTCGCCTGGGCGCGCGGCACGGCGAGGTCGGTGCGGCCGGCGCGCTGCGGGTACCACGAGTACGTCGCGAAGTACTCGTCCGCCTCCGCCTCCGCCTCGGCGACCGCCCGACCCGCCGCCTTGTCGCGCGGCGTGCGCCGAACGGAACCGAACCGCCGCTCGAAGGCCAACGTGGTGAGCGCCACCCGCCATCCCTCGCCCGGTTGACCGATGACGTGGTCGCCGGGGATCCGGGCGTCGGTGATGAACACCTCGTTGAACGACGAGTGGCGGTTCATCTGCAGCAGCGGACGGGCCTCGACCCCCGGCTGGTGCATCGGCAGCACGAACGCGGTGATCCCCTTGTGCTTGGGGACATCGAAGTCCGTGCGCGCCAGGAGGAGCCCGTAGTCGGCGTGGTGCGCGCTCGTGCTCCACAGCTTCTGCCCGTTGATCACCCACTCGTCACCGTCGAGGTCCGCCCGCGTGGTGAGGCCCGCGAGGTCGGAGCCGTTGCTCGGCTCGCTGAACAGCTGGCACCAGCTGTGCTCGCCGGTGAGGATCGGCAGCAGGAAGCGCGACTTCAGGCCGTCATCGCCATGGGCCAGGATCGTCGGCGCAGCCAGGCCGATCCCGGCACCGGGC
>JAODBQ010000652.1 GCA_025464045.1 Ilumatobacteraceae bacterium | reverse complement strand
GGCGTCGACTGCAGCGACCACGAGGTCAACATCAAGATCCTCCTTGACGCGGCGGTCGCCTCGGGCGAGATGACGCGGCCGCAGCGCGACGAGCTGCTCGCCTCGATGACCGACGCGGTCGCCGAGCTCGTGCTCGACGACAACCGGGCGCAGACGCTGGGCCTGAACCTTGCCCGTCGCCAGTCGCTGGCGATGGTCAACGTGCTCGCCCGCTACCTGAACGTGCTCGAGTCCGAGGGCTGGCTGGACCGGTCCCTGGAGTTCCTGCCGACCAACCGCCAGCTGGCCGAGCGCCAGGCGAGCGGGGTCGGCTTGACCACCCCCGAGTTCGCCGTCCTGATGGCGTACACGAAGAGCGCCAACGTGCACGAGATGCTCCGCACCGACCTGCCCGACGACGCGTACCTCCAGCCCGACCTCGTGCGCTACTTCCCGCCCGATCTGCGCGAGCGGTTCGCCGACCGCATCCACTCCCACCGCCTGCGCCGGGAGATCGTCGCCACCCAGGTCTCCAACCAGATGGTCAACCTGTCCGGGATCTCCTTCGACAACCGGATGACCGAGGACACCGGCGCCGGCGTCGTCGACGTCACCCGCGCGTGGATCGCCGCCCGTGACATCTTCGGGTTCGTCGAGCAGTGGACAGAGATCGAGGCGCTCGTCGCGGGTGACGGTGCGCCGGGCGCCAGGGGCAGCGGGCTCGGCGCAGGCGTCAAGCTCGACACCCAGCTGGAGCTGTTCCTCGATCTGCGTCAGATGGTCGAGCGCGGGGTGCTGTGGCTGCTGCGCCATCGCCGTCCGCCGATGGACATCGCCGTCGCTGTCGCCGAGTTCAAGGCACCGATGGCTCGGTTGGCGGCATCGCTGGAAGCGGCGATCCCTGGACGCACCCGGGAGCAGATGTTCGCCACCGAGGCCGGGCGCCTCGCCGCGCAGGTGCCCGAGTCGCTCGCCCAGCGATCGGTCGTGTGGCCGATGCTCCACACCGGGTTCGACGTGATCGAGCTGGCGCAGCGGCGCGGTGCCGACATCGCCACGGTTGCCGGCGCGTACTGGTCCGTGTTCGACGTGCTCGAGGTCGGCTGGCTGTGGGACGCGGTCGGGGCGCTGCCACGCGCCGACCGCTGGCAGACGCAGGCCCGTTCGGCGTTGCGTGACGACCTGCTGGTCGCGCTCGCCGACCTCGCCGACGACGCGCTGTCCGTGGGTTCGGCGAAGGCCTGGGCCGCGGCGAACGAACGTGTCGTCAGCCGCACCATGCAGATGTTCATGGAGATCCGCCGCAGCGGCACGTTGGACGTCGGGATCCTGTCGGTGGCGCTCCGCCAGCTGCGCAACCTGTCCCTCGTCACCCAGCGTCCACACGCCTGAGGCGAGTCCGCCTGCCGGGCGGTGGTGGTGCACCGTCGCTAGCCTGAAGGCCTCCATGTCTGGCCCCCGCTTCCGCATCGCGCCCTCACCCACCGGGTTCTTCCACGTCGGCGGGGCGCGCACCGCGCTCTACAACTGGGCCTTGGCGCGGCGGCTCGGTGGTACGTTCGTCCTGCGCATCGAGGACACCGACGAGGCGCGCAACCGGCCGGAGTGGACCCAGGGCATCATCGACGCGCTGGCCTGGATCGGGATCAGCAGTGACGATCCCGCCTTCGAGGGCCCGTACTTCCAGAGCGCGAACGCAGCCCTGCACGTGGCCGCAGCGCACCGCCTCTTCGAGGCCGGCCACGCCTACTACTGCGACCTGTCGCCGGAGGAGATCCAGGCCCGGGCCAAGGCCTCCGGCAAGCCCGGCTACGACGGCTACTCGCGCGCTCGCGGGCTCGCGGCGGGGCCCGGACGGGTGCTGCGCTTCAAGGTCCCCGAGGGCACGACGGTCGTGCACGACGCGGTGCGTGGCGACGTCGTGTTCGCCAACGACACCATCGAGGACTTCGTCCTGCTGCGCGGCAACGGCACGCCGATCTTCATGCTGGCCAACGTCGTCGACGACATCGAGATGCACATCTCCCACGTGCTGCGCGCCGAGGAGCACCTGCCCAACACGCCCAAGCAGCAGATGCTGTGGGAGGCGCTCGGCGAGGCGCCGCCGGTGTGGGCCCACGTGCCGGTGGTGGTCAACGAGCAGCGCAAGAAGCTGTCCAAGCGCCGCGACAAGGTCGCGCTGGAGGGGTACCGCGACGAGGGCTACCTTCCCGAGGCGATGGTCAACTACCTGATGACGCTCGGCTGGGCGCCCAAGGGTGACGCCGAGATCGTGCCGTGGTCGCAGATCGAGCGCGACTTCCGGATCGAGGACGTCACCCACTCCCCGGCGTTCTTCGACATCAAGAAGCTCACCGCGTTCAACGGCGAGTACATCAGGGCGTTGTCGGTCGAGGCGTTCATCGCGGCCTGTCAGCCGTTCGTCGAGGCGGCGACCGTGCCGTGGCCGCAGGAGCGGTTCGATCCTGCGGTGTTCGCCGCGATCGCGCCGCTCGTCCAGACCCGCGTCGGCACGCTGGCGGAGGTGCCGCGCATGGTCGACTTCCTGTTCTTGCCCGATCCCGAGATCGATCCGCAGGCACACGCCAAGGCGCTCGGATCCGCCGGCGCGCGTGAGGTGCTCGCGGCGACGGTCGCCGCGTACGCCGCGGTGGAGACGTGGGATGCGGACTCGCTGAAGGCGACGTTGGAGGAGATCGGCGCGGCCAACGGGATGAAGCTCGGCAAGGCGCAGGCGCCGATCCGCGTCGCGATCACCGGGCGTTCCGTCGGGCCGCCGCTGTTCGAGGCACTCGAGCTGCTCGGGCGCGACGAGACGCTGCGCAGGCTGCGCGCGATCGAGGCGACGTCGGGGTGAACGAGCGCGACCCGCTGCTGGTGTCGACGTCCCCCAACGCCGTTCCGGCGACGAGGACGACCGACGCGCTCGGGCGTCCGGATCCCACCGCAGGGCCGGGTGCGGTCGTCGCTCCCGTGCAGCCCGACCACCCGACGCCGGTCGGGGGCGTCGTTGTGGCGCCACCGCCGCGGGGGCGTGTCCCGTCCGGGCCCGGTGCGGACGGTCGGCGGCAGCGGCGGTGGCTCAAGCGATCGCTGCTGACGCTGCTCGTGCTGGTCCTCGCTGGTGTCGGCTGGTTCGGGATCAACCTCTACCAGGT
>JAODBQ010000581.1 GCA_025464045.1 Ilumatobacteraceae bacterium | reverse complement strand
CCGCCGCGACGAGGCTCGTCTCGGGTTCATGGCCCAGGACATCCAGGTCGTCGAGCACCTCGACACGGCCGCCGCGCCGCCGCTGCACCTGCGCATGCCGGCGTCGGTGCTGAACGAGCTGCGCATCCACCAGTTGCGCAAGATCCTGCGCGAGCACCCCGGCGATTCGCTCGTGTACCTGCACATCGGTCACGGCAAGATGGTGCGGCTCGCCGACGACTACCGGGTCGACCTCGACGTCGTCGTCGGGGACCTGCGGATCGCCTTCGGCCACGACGCGGTGATGCTCTGAGCCGCGTCGCGCTCGTGGCCGGGTGTGGCGTACCAGCAGTTCCACTTCCTGGAACCGTTATTTTGGTGGCAGAATAGGTACCTCACGGTGACGTCAGAGGTGGCGGCCGACTCGTCGCCAGCGAGCAGCCCAGCAAAAAGGCCCGACAAGGGAGTGAACACAGCAATGCCGATCCACGTGGAGACCAGGGACTGCGCAGCGCTCACGGATGCCGATCTCGACGAGATGGCGTCCATGGGAGGCGCGTTCGACATCGGTCTGCTGTCGAAGGCGAAAGAGGATTGGGTGTTGTGCACGATCGCCCGCAGCGAGGACAAGCTGCACGGTTTCACGTTCAGCACGCTCGAGCGCATCGGCGGCACGCCGTGCGTGCTGCTCGGGTTGATGAGCGTCAAGCGCACCTCCAAGCGCGATCAGGTGCTCAAGGGTCTGATGCACGAGGCGTACCACCGTGCGCTGATGGCCTTCCCGGACGAGGACGTCGTCGTCGGCTCGCGGTTCGCCTCCGCCGACGGTCTCGAGGCGTTCAAGCAGCTCGACGAGCTGATCCCCCGACCGGGCCACCGTGCCGTCGGCGAGGAACGGGCGTGGGGCCGGCGGCTGGCCAAGCGGTTCGGCGTCGACGGTCAGTACGACGAGCAGGCGTTCGTGGTCAAGGCCAAGAGCCAGACCGGCTACCTCGACCACGAATCGCTGAAGCCGGAGAAGCTCCCGCCCGACGTCGCCGCGCTGTTCACCGGCGTGGTCGCCGCCAAGGGCGGCTCGTTGGTCGTCCACGGCTGGGTGATGGCAGAGGACCTCGTCAAGCTCGGTCGGCGCTGAGCGACCCGGCACCGACCGGTCCGGCGGCCGCATCGGCGGCGTCCGGGTCGCCGCTCGAGACGGTCATCCGTCGGCGGCGGATGACGCGGGAGTTCTCGCCCGAGCCCGTCGATCCGGTGCTGATCGACGAGCTGCTCGACATCGCCCGTCGCGCCCCGTCGGCCGGCTTCTCCCAGGGCGTCCACTTCGTGGTGCTCAGCGGCGAGCAGGTCGAGCGCTTCTGGTCGGTCACCGCGGCCGACGAGTGGTTCAGCGGGCGCCGATCCGGGGTGATGCAGGCGTCGATCATCGTGCTGCCGTTCGCCGTCGCTCGGGAATACACCGCGCGCTACAGCGAGCCGGACAAGATCGCGTTCGGGCTCGATGACGCGGCGAACTGGCCGGTGCCGTTCTGGCTCACCGACACGGCGATGGCGACCCAGAACCTGCTGCTGCTGCTGGAGGACCGCGGCCTCGGGGCGCTGTACTTCGGCGTGTTCGAGGGATGCGACGTCTTCTTCCGGGAGCTCGGTGTGCCCGACGATGCGCAGACCATCGGTGTCATCGCCATCGGCCACCGCGCCGCCACCGACCGCCCGTCCGGATCGCCGCGAGCCCGTGGACGGCGACCGCTGGGCGAGCTCGTGCACCGCAACCGGTGGTAGACCAGCGGGAGTGTGGGTTCTGCAATGCGACCAACACCCGGTCGGCTGAGTACATTGCGCGCTATGGCAGCACAGATCCCGATCGTCGACTACCTCGTTCTCGGCGACCAACCGCACCTCACCGCCCACGAGTGCACGTCCTGCGGCGCCCGCTACTTCGATCGCCGCAACGCATGTGCGAACTGCAGCGGTACGGACTTCAGGCACGTCAACATCGCCACGGACGGCGAAGTGCGCGCCTTCACCATCGTCACGTTCGCGGCTCCTGGCGTGAAGGTCCCGTTCGTCTCGTCGATCGTCGACTTCGACGGCACCAGCGCCCGCGGCAACATCATCAACGTCGAGCCGACCCCCGAGCACATCTCCTTGGGCATGAAGGTCAAGCTGGCCACGTACTCCCTCGGCACCGACGACACCGGCACCGAGGCCATCGGCTTCGGCTTCGAGCCGATCAACAACTGAGCAACCCCACCCCATTGTCAGGCACGAACAGGAGCACATCATGAGCGACGACGTCTGGATCCTCGGGATCTACATGACCAAGTTCGGCAAGTACCCCGACCGGGACACTGTCGACCTCGCCTCCGAGGCGGCGCTCGCGGCGCTGGCAGACGGCGGCGTGACGATGAAGGACATGGGCGTTCTCGCCGCCGGCTGCCTGATGGGCGGCGGTGGCATCGCCCAGCAGATCCAGAAGCAGATCGGTCAGACCGGCATCCCGGCGTTCAACGTGTCCAACGCCTGTGCCACCGGCGCGACGGCGCTGCGCACCGCGATCATGGCCATCAAGGCCGGCGAGGCCGACTTCGGTCTGGCCGTCGGTGTCGAGAAGCTGGCCGGCGCCGGCCTGCTCGGCGCGGGTGGTCGCCCGAAGAGCGACAAGAACGAGTGGACCCCTTCCGGCCGGTACGGCGCGGTGGCGAGCACCGACGGTCGCATCGGCACCGATTCGATGCCGGGCGTCTTCGCCCAGGTCGGCATGGAGTACGGGCACAAGTACGGCGGGACGAGCTTCGAGCTGTTCGCGAAGATCTCGGAGAAGAACCACTCCCACTCGACGTTGAACCCGAAGGCCGCCTACCAGAAGAAGATGACCCTCGAGGAGATCATGGGCGACATGATGATCGCCTACCCGAACACGCGGCCGATGTGCTCGGCCAACTGTGACGGTGCCGCAGCGGCGGTCGTGGTCAGCGACGCGAAGCTGAAGACGCTGTCGCTCGAGCAGCAGCGCCGGGCGATCAAGGTCTCCGCCTCGATCCTCACCAGCGATCCGTGGCAGGAGGCCTGCCAGGTCCTGCCGGACGTCAACACCCTCACCAAGGTCGCCGCCAAGCAGGCGTACGAGAAGGCCGGCATCGGTCCGTCCGACCTCGACCTGGTCGAGCTGCACGACTGCTTCGCCACGGCCGAGCTCGTCCACTACGACAACCTCGGCCTGTGCGAGGAGGGCGGCGCCGCGGCGTTCTTCGAGTCCGGCGCCACCTGGCGCGACGGCACGACCCCGGTCAACGTGTCGGGCGGGCTGGAGTCCAAGGGCCACCCGATCGCCGCCACCGGCATCGCCAACATCTGGGAGGTCTGCCACCACCTGCGTGGCGAGGCAGGCGATCGTCAGATCGAGGGCGCCAAGGTCGGCCTGGCCCACGTCATCGGCCTCGGTTCGGCGTGTGGCGTGCACATCCTGGAGAAGTCCAGCTTCGGCTGAGCCCTGGGCTCTCGCACCGCAACGAACGCACACGGCCCGCCGCGGCGACCTCCCCGGAGGTCGGCGCGGCGGGCCGTTGCGCGGGTCAGTCGGCGGCGTTGCAGCCCTGCGACGCGAACCACGCACCCAGGTTGGCGAGCGCGGTCTGGAAGGCGGGTTGGCCGGCCTTCGTCGGATCCGTCATGCCTGCAGCCAAGACGTCGACGTCGTCCTTGAGATCGTCCGGCACGATCGCCCGCATGCCCTTCATCACATCGCCGACCTTGGCGGTGCTGTCGCCCGGCGCGCCGCCCATCGCCGACACCATCTGCTGGTAGAGGGCCTGACAGTCGGCGGCCAGCCCTCCCGGCACGGTGATCGAGACGGTGTCGTCGACGCCGGGCACGCTGACCTCGTTGGCGGTCGACGCGGTGGCCGGGTCCGTCGTCGTGGGCGCGGCCGCACCGGTCGACGCCACGGTGCCGTCGCTCGAGAGGGCAACGGTGGTCGTCGCCTGGGCAGTGGTCGACGACGACTTCTTGTCGCTCCCACAGGCGGCGAGCGTGACCAGCGCGGTGACGGTCACGGCGCCGGCAACGAGACGTTGACGGATCATGGTGCTCCTCGTTCATCAGGTGGGTGGACGAACGACCGTATCCCGCCGTCGCTGCCGGGCACCGCCAGGTCTGACCGCATCACCCATTGACGAGGCTGGGAGCGGCCCGACGTGGCGTGAGCGGGGGTCCTGGCAGGGGCGCCGTCGGAGTCGTTGCGGGTGGCCCGAGTCGCTGGGCGGACGTTTCTCGGTCGAGCGACTCGGGCCACATCGAGCGACTCGGACGACGACGTTCCGACTCGGACAGCGACGTTCCGACTCGGACGGGGACCGTGTCGTGGGCACGTCGGTGCGTGCAGATCAGCCGCCGAGCTGGCTGGTCAGCGCCTCGCTGTCGGTGG
>JAODBQ010000566.1 GCA_025464045.1 Ilumatobacteraceae bacterium | reverse complement strand
CGACTTCGCCAACCACCTCACGACCGTGGCGTCGATCCTCGAGCTCGGTTCCAACGAGGGCCGGCTTCCTGCGGGCCTCGATCCCCGTCAGGTCACGCACACCCTGATCGGCCCACTCGTCCTGGCCACCCTCAACGGTGACGAGGACCGCGTGCCCGACCTCGCCGACTACGTGGTCGAGCGCTTCCTCGCCTCGTACAGCCCGACGGACCGCTGACTCAGCGAGCAACTGCCACCCGGCACAGCGTGGCACGCGCCGGCACCGATAACGTCGGCCGTCTCGTATGGACATCCGGCAGCTGCGCGACGACGACGGTGAACACGCTGCCCTGCACGACCTCGGTGGCGAGGGACCGGCCCTGCTGCTGACGCACGGCAACGGCCTCAACGCCGGGATGTGGACGACCGTCGTCCCACACCTGCGCTCGACGTTCCACTGCTTCGGGCTCGACTTCCGCGGGCACGGGGCGTCGCAGCAGGCTCATGAGCGGATCCCGGTCGATCGCCACTGGTTCATCGCCGAGGTGCTGGCCGCGGTGGAGGCCATCGGCGGCGCGCCGGCGCTGGCCGCCGGCCACTCCCTCGGCGGGGCGACGTTGGTGCGCGCCGAGCAGCAGCATCCGGGCACGCTCAAGGCGTGCTGGACGTTCGAGCCGGTGCTCGTGCCCGACACGTGGGACACCGGACCGCCGCCCTCGAACCTGATCGAGGCGTCGCGGCGTCGTCGGCTCGTGTTCGCGTCGGTGCAGGAGGCGGTCGAGCGGTTCCGGTCGAAGCCGCCGTTCGCACGCTGTGAGCTGGAGGCGGTGTGGGGCTACGTCGAGCAGGGCAGCACGCCGCAACCCGACGGAACGGTGAAGCTGACGTGCTCGGGCGAGACCGAGGCGAGCGTCTACGAGACCAACGAGCACCTCGACTTCTCGCAGTTCGCCGCCATCACCTGCCCGATCGTGGTGGCCGCCGGCTCCGCGGTGGCAACGGGCAACGAGCTGCCGCCGATGGTGGCGCCCCTCGTCGCCGAGGCGCTCGGAGACGGACGGCTCGAGGTGCTGCCCGGCGTGACCCACTTCGCGCCGATGGAGGACGGCGCACTCGTCGCCCGCTCGATCCTCGACCACCTCGCCCGCTTCGTCTGATCCGAGGCGCGAGCCGATGACCCAGCCGGACCAGCGGTGGACACCAGCGTGCGCCGAGTCATCTGAGGCGTGACTGAGTCAAGGCCGGGCGCACCCACTACCTTCGCTGGGTGGCAGACGTTTCGTCTCTTCTCAAAGGTGAATGCACATGAACGAGGCCTGGATCATCGACGCGTGTCGCACGCCGCGGGGCATCGGCAAGGTGGGCAAGGGTGCGCTCGCGGACATCCACCCGCAGCAGCTGGGCGCCTCGGTGCTGGCCGCGATCCGGGATCGCAACGACGTCGACACGGCGGCGGTCGACGACGTCATCTTCGGGACGAGCATGCAGGTCGGCACACAGGGCGGTGATCTCGCCCGGATGGCCTTGCTCGACGCCGGCTTCGATCCGAAGGCGTCTGGCGTCACGCTCGATCGCTTCTGCGGTTCGGGCATCACGACCACCAACTTCGCTGCGGCGTCGATCATGTCGGGCCTGGAGGACGTCGTCATCGCCGGCGGCTGCGAGATGATGTCGCTGCATCCGGCACTGGGCGCAGCCCAGCAGAACGTGCGTGGTCCGCTGATGGACGCGGGCAACGAGCGCTTGCGCGCACGGCACCCGCAGACCCACCAGGGAGTGGCGGCCGATGCGATCGCCACGCTGGAGCGCATCCCGCGGGAGGCGCTCGACGCGCTCGCGCTGGTGTCGCAGCAGCGCGCCGCGCGAGCGATCAGCGAGGGTCGCTTCGACAGGAGCCTCGTGCCGGTGTACCGGGAGGACGGGACGCTGGCGCTGGATCGCGAGGAGTTCCCACGCCCGAACACGACCCGGGAAGGGCTCGCTCAGCTCGCACCGTCGTTCGCGGCGATGGCCGATGTTCCGCTCGACGAGCAGGGCACGACGCTCCGCTCGATGGTGCTGGCCCGCTATCCCGGCCTGGAGATCGAGTTCGTCCACCACGCCGGGAACAGCTCCGGTGTGGTCGACGGCGCAGCCGCCATCCTGCTGGCCAGCCCCGACGCAGCGGCGGCCAACGGTTGGACGCCGCGGGCACGGATCGTCGCGGCGGTCAACATGGGCGACGACCCGACGCTGATGCTCAACGCCCCGGTGCCCGCCGCGAGGAAGGTGCTCGCCCGCGCCGGGTTGACGGTCGACGACATCGACCTGTTCGAGATCAACGAGGCCTTCTCCGTCGTGGCCGAGAAGTTCATCCGCGACCTCGACCTCGACCGCGACAAGGTGAACGTGAACGGCGGCGCGATGGCGCTCGGCCACCCGATCGCGGCGACGGGTGCGATGCTCATCGGCACCGTGCTCGACGAGCTCGAGCGCACGGGCGGCCGCTACGGCCTGGCCACGCTCTGCGTCGGCGGCGGCATGGGCATCGCCACGGTCATCGAGCGCGTGTGATCGCCCAGAGGGCGATCACATTGCGAGATTTCGCCTGGCGGCGAAACTCGCGGCCCTAATTTTGCGAGAGACAAGGACACCGAACCGATGAGTGAAAGCACCACGATCCGCTGGGACCAGGACGACGACGGCGTCGTGATCCTGACCCTCGACGATCCGAACCAATCGGCGAAC
>JAODBQ010000549.1 GCA_025464045.1 Ilumatobacteraceae bacterium | reverse complement strand
TGCACGTCATCCACGCACTCGCGCACCTCGACGTCGAACGGACCGTGGTGGTCGTCGGGCACGGCGCGGAGCGGGTGACCAAGAAGGTGCAGGAGCAGGCGCCGGCGTGGGCCCAGGTCACGTTCGTCGAGCAGGCCGTGCAGCGCGGCACCGGCGATGCGGCGATGGTCGGTCTCGCCGCGTTCGCCGGCGACGATCTCGACGACACCTCCACCGTGGTGGTCCTTCCCGGCGACACCCCACTGCTGCGGCCGGAGACGCTCGACGATCTGGTCGGCGCCCACCTCGCCAACGAGTACGGGGCGACGCTGCTGAGCACGATCCTCGATGACCCGACCGGCTACGGCCGGGTCGTGCGCGCCCCCTCGAAGACGGGCGACGGCCGGGTGCTCGGGATCGTCGAGCAGCGCGACGCCTCGGCGGAGGAGCGGTTGATCCGCGAGGTCAACACCTCGATCTACGCCTTCCGCCGCGACCTGCTCGGGCCCGCGCTGCGGCGCCTCAACCCCGACAACGCCCAGGGCGAGTACTACCTCACCGACGTCATCGGCTCGTTGGCAGCGATGGGTCACCGGATCGGATCCGTGCAGGCACCAGGCGACGAGTGCATCGGCGTCAACGACCGCTTGCAACTCGCCCTGGCCGAAGGCGAGCTGCGCAACCGCACCAACCGCCACTGGCTGATGAACGGGGTGACGATGCTCGCGCCGCCGCAGACCTTCATCGACGTCACCGTCACCCTCGGCCGAGACGTCACGCTGTACCCGGGCACGATCCTCCAGGGCAGCACGTCGGTCGGTGACGGCGCCGAGATCGGGCCGAACACCCGCCTCGTCGACTGCATCGTCGGTCCCGGATCGCTCGTGGAGAACACGGTGGGACGCGACAGCGAGATCGGCGAGGACGCGCGTGTCGGGCCGTTCGTCCACCTCGGTCCTGGCTCGGCCGTGGCTGCAGGAGCGGTGACCGGCGCCTTCTACACTGCCCCAACGGACTGATGCTGGGAGCACGCGCACAATGGAGAAGCTGACGACGAAGCGCCTGGCGCTCTACTCGGGCCGCACCCACCCTGCGCTCGCCGCCGAGGTCGCGACCCACCTCGGCATCCAGCTGGGCGAGGCCAACCTCACCGAGTTCGCCAACGGCGAGGTGCGGCCCCGCTTCGCGGAGAGCATCCGCGGGAGCGACGTGTTCATCATGCAGAGCCACTACGGCTGCGACGGGCGGAGCGTGAACGACTCGATCATGGAGCAGCTGATCATGATCGACACCGCGTACCGGGCGTCGGCGAAGCGGATCACCGCGGTCTGCCCGTTCTACGGGTACGCCCGCCAGGACCGCAAGGCCGAGGGTCGCGAGCCGATCACCGCCCGCCTCATCGCCGACATGTTCAAGGCGGCGGGCGCGAAGCGGATGGTCTCGATCGACCTGCACAGCGGCCAGATCCAGGGCTTCTTCGACGGCCCGGTGGACCACCTCACGGCGATGCCGGTGCTCGAGTCCTACGTGCGCACGCATGCCGACAACCCGGTGATCGTCTCCCCGGACGCCGGTCGCATCAAGGTCGCCGAACGGGTGGCGCAGCACCTCAACGACAAGGGCGCCGACCTCGCGTTCATCTACAAGCGCCGGCCGAAGGGCACCGCCAACGTGGTCGAGGCGAAGGAGGTCATCGGCGAGGTCGACGGCCGCCTGTGCATCCTCACCGACGACATGATCGACAGCGGCGGCACGATCTGCTCGGCCGCCGAGCTGCTGATGGCCCGCGGCGCCACCGAGGTCTGGGCGATGGCCACGCACGGCGTGCTCAGCGGACCCGCCGTCGACCGCCTGAAGAACGCACCGATCGCACGCATCGTGCTCACCAACACCCTGCCGCTGCCGTCCGAGAAGCAGATCGACAAGAGCGAGGTGCTCTCGGTGGCGCCGATCATCGCCGATGCCCTCAACGCGGTGTTCGACGACACCAGCGTCAGCGAGATCTTCGGCGGCGAGAACCAGGCGTAGCTGCTGCGCACGGCCGGCGGCGTTCTTCGTGGCCGTCCGGCGGCTCCTCGGTGCTGCCTGTCCGTCCTGGCGAGGCGCCGGGTAGGATCGTCGACCGTCCTTTGATCGCTCCTGCTCGCGAGGCCCGTCATGCCGCAAACCCCACTGTCCGCAACCATCGGCCGTGCCACCGGTTCACCGGCAGCACGCCGCCTCCGGGCCCAGGGCCACATCCCCGGCGTCCTCTACGGACACGGGATGGCCCCGGTCAGCCTGACGATCGAGCGGCGTGAGCTGCGCCTCGCGCTCAGCGGCCCGGCCGGTGCGAACACCGTGCTGGACCTGCAGGTCGACGGCAGGAGCTACCCGGCGGTCGTCAAGGAGATGCAGCGCCACCCCATCCGGCGCACCGTCAGCCACATCGACTTCCTCCAGGTCAACATGAACGAGGAGATCACGGTCAGCGTGCCGCTGCGCCTCGAGGGTGAGGCCAAGGCCGTGTCCGCGGGCGGCGGTCTCGTGGACCCCTCGGTCGACTCGATCGAGGTCACCACGACGCCGAACAACATGCCCAACGAGTTCGTCGTCGACATCACCAACATGCAGCTCGGCGACATCATCCGCCTGGCCGACCTGCCGATGCCGAGCGGCGTCACCGCCCACGGCGACCCGGAGATGCCGATCGTCACGATCCTGATCATGGCGGCCTCGGAGCTGGTGAGCGACGCGACGCCGGCCGAGGAGACCGAGGGCGAAGCAGGCGAGGCTGGCGCCGAGGGCGAAGCCGCCGGCGACGCTCCCGCCGCCGACTGACCCGACGGGTCGAGGCGGATCGTGGTCGACGCGCTCGTCGTCGGTCTCGGCAACCCGGGCAAGGAGTACGCCCGGACACGGCACAACGTCGGCGAGGAGACCATCGCCCTGCTCGTCGAGCGCGCCGCGGCGAAGCTCAAGGCGACGCGTGATCGCGCGTTGGCCGCAGAGGTCGTGCTCGGGACGCGGCGAGTGCTGCTCGCGTTCCCGACCACGTACATGAACGACAGCGGCATCGCCGTGCGCGCGCTGATGCGCCGTCACGGGATCACCGAACCAGGCGACCTCGTCGTCGTGCACGACGAGCTCGACCTCGAACCCGGGATCGTGAGGGTCAAGCTCGGCGGCGGACTTGCCGGCAACAACGGTCTGCGCAGCATCACCGCCCACCTCCACACTCAGGACTACGTGCGCGTCCGCATCGGGATC
Source organism: Ilumatobacteraceae bacterium (assembly GCA_025464045.1). GTDB lineage: Bacteria > Actinomycetota > Acidimicrobiia > Acidimicrobiales > Ilumatobacteraceae > JAODBQ01. Next base: position 1,628 of record JAODBQ010000549.1, on the reverse strand, counting down.
GGCAAACCACCGTCCAAGGAGCTCGGCGCCGACCACGTCCTGTCGCGCCTGCCCCTCGCCCAGCGCGAACTGCTCGACGTCGCCGTCCAACGCGCCGCCGATGCCGTCGAGGTCATCCTCGCCGACGGCCCCGACGTCGCCATGCGCCAGTTCAACGGCCTGTAGCCGCGGGGTGGCGGAGGGGGCGGAGGGGTCCCGAGGTCGATCGGCGTCGCTACCCTGGACGACCCCATGCGCCTCTCGACCCTGCCCCCGATGCTGCGGTCAGAGCCCGCGCTCACGAGGGCGATCGGCGACCCGAACGGGTTCGTGGCGGTGCCCGAGGCGGCACGCGCGGTCGCCATCGCGGCCCTCGCCCAGCTCAGCGGACGACGCCCACTGGTGGTCGCCTGCCCCACCGGCGGCGACGCCGGGCAGCTGTACGACGACCTCTGCGCGTTCATGCCGGCGGACCAGGTGCTGCTGTTCCCGGCGTGGGAGACCCTGCCGTTCGAGCGGGTCAGCCCGAGCGTCGAGACGATGGGCCGCCGCCTCGAGGTCCTCTGGCGGCTGCGCTCCCCCGACCGCCAGCCGGCCGTCGTCGTCGCCGGCGTCCGCGCGCTGCTGCAGCGGCTCGGCCCCGGCGCGACCGAGGTCGAGCCGGTGCAGGTCCGCCGCAACGACGTGCTCGACCCGGACCGGCTCCTGCGCCGGCTGATCGACACCGGGTACCGACGCGAGCCCCTCGTCGAGCACCGCGGCGAGGTGTCGATGCGGGGCGCGATCATCGACGTCTTCCCGTCCACCGCCGACGCCCCGATCCGCATCGACCTGTGGGGCGACGAGGTCGATCGGCTGAGCGAGTTCAGCGTCAACGACCAGCGCAGCACCGTCGAGCTCGACGAGGTGCTGATCTTCCCGGCTCGCGAGCTGATCCCGACCGCACAGGTCAGAGAACGAGCCGCAGCGCTCGTCGCCGAACAGCCGTGGGGTCGCGAGCAGTGGGAGCGGCTCGCCGAAGGGGCGCTCTTCGACGGGATGGAGAGCTGGCTGCCGTGGCTCGTCGACGACGACCTGCTCCTCACGAACGTCCTGCCCGCCGCGGCGAAGGTGGCCCTCGTTGAGCCGCGTCGGATGCGCGACCGCGCCGACGACCTCCTCGCCGAGGAGGACGACCTCGCCCGCAGCCTGGCCAGCACGTGGGCCCGCGACGCCAACGTCAGCTTCCCCCGCCTGCACGCCGACACCGACCGGCTGATCGGCGCGGCGCACTCGGTGTGGACGATCAGCTCGGCGCCGGAGTCGCCCGACTCGCCGATGGTCGGTGCGAGCGGCTGGGGGCCCGTGGTCGGCGACGGCGAAGGGCTCGCCAACCGCCTGCGCGACCTGCTCGCGGAGAAGTTCACGGTGGTCGTCGCTGCCGACGGTGAGGGTTCGGCACAGCGCATGTCCGAACTGCTGCTCGACCGCGGCCTCGGCTTCCGCATCGTCCACGACGACGTCGATCTCACCAAGCCGGGCGGCTACATCGTCGTCGCGCCGTTGCACCGCGGCTTCACCGTCCCCGCGGCGAAGCTCGCCGTCGTCGCCGAGGCGGATCTCACCGGTCGCCGGCGCACCCACCGCAAGGCGCGGCCGCGCCGGCGCGA
>JAODBQ010000539.1 GCA_025464045.1 Ilumatobacteraceae bacterium | reverse complement strand
TCGCCGCGAGTCGCTGAGGCTGCTCGAGCACGCCGCGGCGCCCTGCACCGGCCAGTTCGACGACGCGGCCGTTGCGCACGGCGGCCGCCAACGTCTCGGCGGCGGTCCGAGCCTCGGCGGTCTCGTGTTCGCCGACCACGACGACCACAGGTGCCGAGATCACACCGACACGCTCCGAGCCGGCCCACGCGGCGAGCGCTTCGAGGTCACCGACCGTCGCCCGCGGATCCGTCTTCATCCACTCGGCGAACGCCCGCTCGTACACCCCACGCTCGGTGTCCGGCGCATATCCGGTCGTGTCGAACTGGCGGCGGGCCCGCCCGGCAGTCACCTGGCGAAGCTGCGCGATCGCGGCAGGATCAGGCGCCGGGGTGACGGAGGCGCCCCCGCACACCACGACGGCGGCCGGCCAGTCGGGCCAGGTCGCGGCCGCCTCCAGCGCGACGGCGGCGCCCATCCCGTCGCCGAGCAGCACCGGTGACGTCAGCTCCAGCCGATCGGCGAACGCTCGTGCGTGCGCAGCCATCGCCTCGATCGCACCGAGGCTGTCCACGCCGCCCGAGCGACCGTGGGCGGGGAGGTCGAAGGCGATGGGGCGATGTGCGTCGGCCAGGGCGTCGAGCACACCGGTGAACACGTGCCCGTTGCCGGCCACGTCGTGCACGCACACGATCGTCGCGCCGTCCGCGGCCGCCGGCGGTCGACCGGGCAGCGTCGTCGGACCCCGGTGGTGGACGAACGTCGCCACCGAGTCGATGGTGAAGTACTTCGCGGGCACGGCAGGAAGGTATCCAAGCTGCGGTCGCCACGACCAACCGGGCGCACGATCGCCGCGCACGCAGGCAACGCACCGTTCACGCTTCCGTGCAGCTGCGTGATACAAAGCGCACCTATGGTATGTGCACATATGATCTGGGCCACGAGGAACCATGCTGGTCAGTGAGGTGCCGGCGCTCCGCGAGTTCTGGTATCCGATCGCCTACAGCGGCGACATCGGTACCGAGCCCACGGCGTTCCGGATCTTCGGCGAGGACCACGTCGCGTGGCGTCCTTCGACCGACTCCGGGGTGCGTGCCGCGGTGGACGAGTGTCCGCACCGATCCGCACGCCTCTCGCAGGGTTGGGTGGCCGACGGCTGCCTGGTCTGCCCGTACCACGGCTGGCGGTTCGACTCGAGTGGCGCCTGCGTGGAGATCCCGGCCGCGGATCCCGAGCTGCCGATCCCGGCCCGTGCTCACGTCGGCAGCGTCCTCGCCGACGAGCGGTACGGACTCGTCTGGGTGTGCGTCGGCTCGCCGCGAGCCGGGATCCCGGATCTCGGCGAGGCGGACGACCCCGAGTTCACCGTGATCCACGAGATGATGGACGTCTGGCAGGCGTCGGCGCCCCGCGTGATCGACAACGCCCTGGATGTCAGCCACGTGGCCTGGGTCCACCGCGACTCCGTCGGCTCGGCAGCGAACCCCCGCCTGTCCGACTTCACCGTGGCGCGCGACGACCTGCGGGTCACGTTCTCGGTGAGCTACATGGTCTCGGTCAACGAGCAGCAGAAGAAGAACCTCGGCATCGAGAGCGACCTGACCGGCCGCACCACCCATGCCGACCTGGTCCAGCCGCTGGTGTTCCGCGGCGTGCTCGAGTACCACGAGAACGGTCTGCGTCACGTCCTCTACAAGACGGCGACGCCGATCGACGATCGTTCCACGCTGTTCTGCCAGTTCATCGCCCGCAACGACGCACCCACGGCTGAGCAGCGCGAGGAGATCGCAGCGGTGGACCGCGTCGTGCAGTCCGAGGACAAGGTGCTGCTGGAAGGCGTCAACCCGAACTTCCCGATCGAGGTCACCACCGAGGTGCACACGAAGGCCGACCGGATGACGCTCGAGTACCGCCGCGTGCTCGCCAGCCTGGCCGCCGAGGCCGGCGCGGTGCCCTCCGATCGAGCGTGGGCGCGGCACTTCTGACCGCTGTCCCGTCCCCGCGCCGGCAACGGCCGGCTCGCACCATCCATCAACACCAGGAGCTGAGACCATGACCAGATCCCGACTCACCCCCGGCGGCGTGCTGCTCGCCGCGCTGCTCGTCATCGCGAGCTGCGGCAGCGATTCCGCGAGCGGCACCACCACGGCTGCCTCGGCCACCTCGGCTGCCTCGGCCACCAGCGCGGCCGCGACGACGACCGCTGCCGCTGGGTCCACGGCGGCCGGGGTCACGACCACGCCGGCCGGATCGGGCACGGCACCCGGCGGGGGCGCGTACTCGTGGCTCATGGTCACTGACCAGGCGGGCCTCGGGGACCAGGGCTTCAACGACCTCGCCGATGCGGGGATCAAGCAGGCGGCGAGCGAGATCGGTGGCACGGCGCAAGCGATCGAGTCGACCGAGCAGGCGCAGTACGTGCCCAACCTCACGCAGGCCGTCGACGACGGAGCGAGCATGACGGTCGGCGTCGGCTTCCTGATCACCGACGCGATGGTCGAGGTGGCCACGGCGAACCCGAAGGCGAAGTTCGTGATGATCGACGCCGTCGCCGCGGACTCCGCGGGCACGCCGCTGACGAACGTCGCCAGCGTCACGTTCAAGGAGAACGAGGGCGCCTACCTCGCCGGGATCATCGCCGGCAAGACGACGAAGTCGAACAAGGTCGGGTTCGTCGGCGGCCTGGAGATCCCGCCGGTCGTCCGCTTCCTGAAGGGGTTCGAGGCCGGCATGAAGTCGGTCAACCCGTCGGCGACGCTGGACACGGCGTACGTCGGTGGCTTCGACGACCCGGCCAAGACGAAGGAGCTCGCCGCCGGCTACTACGACGCAGGCGCCGACATCGTCTTCGAGGTCGCCGGTGCTGGTGGTCTGGGTGCGTACGAGGAGGCCAAGGGACGCGGTCCCGGTCACTGGGTGATCGGCACCGACACCTGCAAGGACCAGCTCGCCCCGGCCAACTTCCTGACGTCGGCGACGAAGGACGTCAGCGGAGCCGTGGTCAAGGAGGCGCACGCCGTCGCCGACGGCACGTTCAAGGGTGGCAGCGTCAGCCTCGGCCTCGCCGACAACGCGGTCGGGGTCTGCCAGAAGACCTTCCCGTCACTGCCGGCAGACGTGCAGTCGGCCGTCAACGATGCGAGCAAGGCGATCGCCGGCGGATCGATCACGGTTCCGGCCGAGTGACCCTGGACGCCGTGTCCGCTGATCTCGCGGCCGGTGCGGGTGCTCCCGCGCCGGCCGTTCGGCTGCGCGGCATCTCCAAGTCGTACCGCGGCGTGCGTGCCAACGATGCGATCGACCTGGACCTGCGCGCCGGGTCGGTGCACGGACTGCTCGGTGAGAACGGAGCGGGCAAGTCGACGCTGGTCAAGATCCTGTTCGGCCTGATCCAGCCCGACGCCGGCACGATCGAGGTGGCCGGCACGCTGCGCCGGTGGCGCAGCCCGCGAGACGCGCTCGCGGCTGGGATCGGCATGGTCCAGCAGCACTTCAGCCTGATCGCCGACTTCAGCGTCGCCGAGAACCTGGTGCTCGGCGCCGAGCCGCGCCGCCACGGACTGCTGGACCGTCGACGCGCCGAACGCGAGGTCCAGGCGCTCGCCGATCGCTACGGGTTCCGCCTCGACGCGAGTCGCCGAGTCGGTGAGCTCGCCGTCGGCGCCCGTCAGCGGGTCGAGATCCTCAAGGCCCTGCATCGCGGCGCGTCGACCCTGATCCTCGACGAACCGACGGCCGCCCTCGCCCCACAGGAGGTGGACGAGCTGTTCGGCGTCGTCGCCGAGCTCCGCGCGCAGGGCTGCACGATCGTGCTGATCACCCACAAGCTCGCCGAGATCGTCGCCATGTGCGACGACGTGACGGTGCTGCGCGACGGTGCCGTCGTCGGCGAGCGCACCATCGCGGCCCACGAGCGCGAGCCGGGCAGCGCGGCCCGGGACGCACTGGAAGCGGAGCTGGCGATCGCGATGGTCGGCCGATCGTTGCCCGACCCGCCGTCGCGACAGCACTCGGCCGGGGTGACCGTGCTCGAGCTGCGCGGCGTCGCCGACGGCCACGGCCTCGGTCCGCTCGATCTCGTCGTGCGCTCCGGCGAGATCGTCGGCGTGGCCGGTGTCGAGGGCAACGGCCAGACCGAGCTGATCGAGGCGATCGTCGGTGTGCGGCGCGTGCGCGCCGGCAGGATCGAGCTGGACGGCACGGACGTCAGCCGCTGGTCCGTCCGGCGCCGACTCGCGGCCGGCCTCGCGCACATCGCCGAGGACCGCCACGCCGGCGCGGTGGCGCTCGACATGCCGCTGGTCGACAACTGCGTGCTCGGCTCCCACGACCGGCCGCCGTTCACCCGCCAGCGCGTCCGTCTCGTACGTCGCGAGATGACCCGCTTCACTCGCGAGGTCATCGCCCACCACCAGGTCCGTGTCCCCTCCCTGGACGCGACCGTCGGCCAGCTGTCGGGCGGGAACCAGCAGAAGCTCGTCGTCGGGCGCGAGGTGTCGCGGGCACCGCGACTGCTCGTCGCCGCGCAGCCGACCAGGGGGCTCGACGTCGGCGCCACGGCGTTCGTGCACGGCGAGCTCGCCGCCCTTCGCGCGGCGGGATGCGCCGTGCTGCTCGTCAGCCTCGACCTGACGGAAGTGATGGCGCTGTCGGACCGGATCGTGGTCATGCGCGACGGCGCGATCGCCGGGGAGGCCCGGGCCGAGGACACCGATGTGATCCAGCTCGGTTCGTGGATGACGGGCGCGGGCGGATGACAGCGGTGGATGCTGCGCCGGCGCCTGCCGCTCCGGAGCAGGATGCTCCGGCTCTCGATGCCGCCGCCTCGCCGTCGTGGCGGCGGGCGTTCGACCGCCGCGGTCCGATGCTGCGCATCGGCTTGTTCGTGGTCACGGTCATCGGCGCGCTCGTGGCGGCTGCTCCGCTGATCGCGATCGCCGGCTCCAACCCGCTGAGCGCGTACCGCGCCCTGCTCCAGGGGAGCCTCGGCAGTCGGCGCGGCTTGGCGGAGACGCTGATCGCGGCGACCCCGCTGCTGACCTGTGGCCTCGCCGTGGCCGTCTCGTTCCAGGGCGGCCTGTTCAACATCGGCGTCGAGGGACAGCTCGTGATCGGCGGGCTCATCGCCGGCGCGATCGGAGCCGAGGTCTCGCTCCCTGCCGGCATCCACGTCGTCGTCGCGATCCTCGGAGCAGCGCTCGGCGGCGCGCTGTGGGCGCTCGTGCCCGCGCTCCTCAAGGCGTTCCGCGGCGTGCACGAGGTGATCACCACGATCATGCTCAACTACGTCGCGTTCAGCGTGTCCACCTACCTCGTCAGCCCGGGCGGCCCGCTGGTGAGCAAGACGCAGCCTTCGGCGACGGAGAAGGTGAAGGCCACCGCGCACCTCGCGCGCATCTGGCAGCCGACCCGCCTCCACCTCGGCGTCGTCGTCGCGATCGGGTTGTGCGCGGCCTGCTGGTTCTTCCTCTATCGCACGACGGCCGGGTACCGGCTGCGGATGGTCGGCGCGAACCCGACGGCGGCGCAGTTCAACGGGATCAACGTGCGCGGCGTGGTGGTGCGCACGATGTGCCTCTCCGGCGCGCTCGCCGGGTGTGCCGGCGCGATCGAGGTGCTCGGGCTGCACGGCCGCTACTTCGACTCGTTCAGCCCCGGATACGGCTTCGATTCGATCGCCGTCGCGCTGCTCGGGATGATGAACCCGCTGGGCGTCGCCGCGGCAGCTGCGTTCTTCGGGATGCTGCGCGCCGGCTCCGTGCTGCTCCAGGCGAAGGCGAAGGTCTCCAAGGACATGGTGACGGTGATCTCCGGGCTCGTCGTCGCGTTCGTCGCCGCGCGGGTGGTCCTCGAGCGGCGGCTCGAGTCGAGCGCGTCGCGCCGGGACCGGAGGCGCCGCGATGGCTGACGTGTTCTCGATCAACCTCGTCGTGTCCGGCATCTACCTCTCGATGCCGCTGATCCTCGCCGCGTTCGGGGGCCTGCTGTCCGAGAGGTCCGGCGTGATCAACATGGCGCTGGAGGGCGAGATGCTCTTCGGTGCGTTCAGCGCGGTCGCGTTCACGTGGTGGCTCGGATCACCGTGGCTCGGATTGCTCGCCGCGCTGATGACGGGCGCGTTGATCGGCGCGATCCACGCGTGGCTGTCGGTGACCCTGCGCGCCAACCAGATCGTGGCCGCGACCGCGATCAACCTCATCGCCAGCGGCCTCACGGCGGCGCTGATCGAGACCGTCTGGGGCAAGCCGGGCGTGAGCCCGTCGGTGCGCAAGTTCGGGATCGTGCACATCCCGCTCGCCGGCCACCTCCCGTTCCTCGGGCGCATCGTCGAACGACTGACGGTGCTCGACTGGGCCGGGTTGCTGCTCGCCCCGATCGTCTGGATCGTGCTGTTCCGCACGTCGTTCGGGCTGCGCCTGCGCAGCTGCGGCGAGGGACCCGAAGCAGCCGCGTCCGTCGGCGTGGCGGTGATCTCGGTGCGCTACCGGGCGGTGATCCTTTCCGGCATGCTCGCCGCCGCCGGTGGCGCCTACCTGAGCTTGGCGCAGGTCGGCGTGTTCCAACGCAACATCACCGGCGGGCGCGGCTACCTCGCACTGGCGGCGATGATCTTCGGCAAGTGGCGGCCCGTCCCCGTGCTTGGTGCCTGCCTGCTCTTCGGGCTCGCCGACGCGTTCCAGTTCCGTGCGCAGGTGGCCGGGGTGAACCTGCCCCACGACCTCCTGCTCGCCCTCCCGTACCTCGTCGCCCTCGTGGCGCTCGCCACGTTCGTCGGTCGAGCATCCGCCCCCGCAGCCATCGGCAAACACTTCATCAAGGACTGATCATCATGCGCATCGCCATCCAGACCCCACCCGAGCACACCTCCTTCGCCGCGCTCCGCGACGTGTGGACGGCTGCGGACGCGCTCGGCTTCCATGCCGCGTACACGTTCGACCACCTCGTCCCGCTCAACCCCGGCCAGCGGCCGGGCACGCCCGGTGGCGTGCCCGACGGCCCGCAGTTCGAGGGCTGGACGGCGCTCAGCGCACTCGCGGCCGGCACGACCAGGCTCCAGGTCGGCACGCTCGTGACCGGCGTGACCTACCGGCACCCAGCGCTGCTGGCGAAGATGGCCGTCACGCTCGACCACGTCACCGACGGTCGGGCCGTGCTCGGCCTCGGCGCCGCCTGGCACGAGGCCGAGCACCGCATGTACGGCATCGAGTACCCCGGCGTGGGCGAGCGGATGGGCCGCCTCGACGAGTCGCTGACGATCTTCCGGCGGCTGTGCACGGAGGACGCGGTCGACTTCGCCGGCCGCTACTACCAACTCGAGCAGGCCGTGTTCGATCCCAAGCCAGTGCGCCCGAGTGGCATCCCGATCCTCGTCGGAGGCAGTGGCGATCGGTTGAAGCGGATCGCCGCGCGCCACGCGACGATGTTCAACAGCTTCGCCGCGCCGTGGGAGTGGCCTGCGGTGAACATCGACCTCGACGAGAAGCTGCGTGCCGCCGGTCGTGCCGCGCACGAGCTGGAGCGCACCGCATTCGTGTTCAGCGAGCTCTCCGGTTCATCCGCGGCCGAGGACGAGCTGGTCGGGCACTTCCAGCGCACGCGGGGCGGGACGGACGAGGAGGTGCGCAGCCGGATCGTGATCGGCTCGCCCGACGCGATGGTCGCGGTGCTGCGCAGCTACGCGGACGCGGGTGTGTCGACGGTGATCCTCAACCTGCGTCCGCCGTTCGACGTGGCGGGGCTGGAGCGGTTCGCGACCGAGGTGCTGCCCGCTCTTGGCTGAGCCGCGTGCGTCCTGCGACCTGCTCGTGCGCGGCGGCACGGTCGTGACCGTCGACGCCGGCGACCGGATCCTCGAGGCCGACGTCGCGGTGCGCGACGGTCGGATCGTCGCCATCGGCGCCCGCCTGGACATGGCCGCGACCCGCGTCCTCGATGCTCGCGACGCGGTGGTGATCCCCGGCCTCGTCAACGCGCACATGCACGAGACGCTCGACCGTGGCGTGTTCGAGGACCTCCCGTTCACGACGTGGTTGTACGACTTCGCGCTGCCGAAGGACCGGGCCTACGAGCCGCGTCACATGCGAGCGGCGGCGCTGCTCAACCAGGCAGAGATGATCGCCGGGGGGACCACCTCGGCGATCGACATCTTCCGCCATCCCCACGTCGCGGCCGAGGTGGCGCAGCGCTCGGGCATGCGGATGACGTTCAGCCCGCAGGTCGTCGACGACCCCGTCGGTCCGGGCGAGACGCTGGCGACGAACATCGCGTTCGTCGACGAGTGGCACGGTCGCAGCCCGCTGATCCGTGCCTGGTTCGGGCCGCACGGCCTGTGCTCGACGCTGCCGGCCACGTACGAGCGGATGCGCGAGCTCGCAAGTGCGGCCGGTGTCGGCATCCACACCCATCTCGCCGAGAGCCGCGACGAAGTGACGGCGATCGCCGAGCGCACCGGTGGGCTGACACCGACCCAGTACCTCGACCGGCTCGTCGGCCTCGGCCCGGACGTCGTCGCCGCCCACTGCGTCGAGCTGACGGATGCCGACGTCCAGCAGCTGGCCGGCAGCGGCACGGGGGTCGCCCACAACCCGACGTCCAACGCCAAGCTCGGCAACGGGGTGGCGCGAATCGTCGATCTGCTTGCTGCCGGCGCAGTGGTGGGGTTGGGGACCGATTCGAACATGACGAACAACAACCTCGACATGTTCGAGGAGATGCGCATGGCGGCGCTCGTCCAGAAGCAGGCGACCCGTGACCCTGCGGTGCTGCCGAGCGCGTCGGTGCTGCGAATGGCCACGATCGGCTCGGCGACGGTGCTCGGGCTGGTGCACGAGGTCGGCAGCATCGAGCTCGGCAAGCGCGCCGACCTGGCGATCGTCGACCTGCGTCGTGCCCACACCCACCCCCTGATCCGCAGTGGGCGAGGGAACGTGGTCGAGCACCTCGTCTGGTCGTGCTCGGCGGCCGACGTGCGCCACACCGTCGTCGACGGCCGGGTGCTGATGGAGGATCGGCAGCTCCTGACGATCGATCTCGACGAGGCGCTCGACGCCGCCGATCACGAGGCCGAGCACCTGCTCCGCTCGGCCGGCGTGTTCACCAAGCGCTTCGGTGGCACCGATGCCTGAGCTGGTGCTGCGCGGCGGCACGGTGATCACGATGGGCGCTGCCGGCACGTTCGTCGGCGACGTCGGGATCGACGGTGGACGGATCGTGGCGCTCGGCGCCGATGTCGGGCGCGGTGACGTGGAGCTCGACGCGCGCGGCCAGGTCGTCGCGCCCGGTCTCGTGCAGGCGCACGTCCACCTGTGCCAGACCCTGCTGCGGGGGCTCGCCGACGACATGGACGTCATCGATTGGCTGCGCGAGCGCATCTGGCCGTTGGAGCGGGCGCACGACGCCGAGACGATGGGTGCCTCGGCGCGCCTCGGCGCCGCGGAGCTGCTCCTCGGGGGGACGACCACGGCCCTCTCGATGGAGTCCGTGCACCACACCGACGCGGCCTTCGAGGCGGTGGAGGCGCTCGGCCTGCGCGCGGTGATCGGCAAGGCGATCATGGACCAGTGGGAGCCTGGTACGGAGATGATCGGCGAGGAGACCGATGCCGCGTGGTCCGATGTCCTCCGGCTCGTCGAACGCTGGCACGGCGCGGCCGGTGGCCGGCTGCAGGTCGCGGTATCGCCGCGCGGGACGCGCAACGCGACCGTCGAGATGTGGCGCCGCTGCGTCGCGTTGGCCGCCGAGCGCGACCTGCGCCTGCACACGCACGTCGACGAGAACCGCGGGCAGGCCGCGCGGTTCGCGGCGACGGCCGAAGGTCGTGACCTCGTCGCCCTCGATGCGTGGGGCGCGCTCGGGCCGCGGATGGTGATGGCCCACTGCGTGTGGCTGGACGACGCCGAACGCACGCTGCTGCGCGAGAGCGGAGCGCACGTCTGCCACTGCCCGTCGGCGAACCTCAAGCTCGCGTCAGGCATCGCCCCGATCCCCGAGTACCTCGCAGACGGCGTCAACGTTGCGCTCGGCGCAGACGGCGCGGCGTGCAACAACCGCCTGGACGCGTTCACCGAGATGCGCCTCGCGGCCCTGATCCACAAGCCGCGGCTGGGTCCCCGGGCGATGCCGGCGCGGACCGTGCTGGCGATGGCGACGCTCGGGGGAGCCCGTGCGCTCGGGCTCGCCGACGAGATCGGCAGCCTCGACGTCGGCAAGCGCGCGGACGTCATCGCGGTCCGGATGGATCGCCCCCATGCGTGGCCGGGCACCGCCAGCGACCCTGCCGACCGGTTGGTCTATGCGAGCCAGGCCACGGACGTGGACCACGTCGTCGTCGACGGTCGCCTCGTCGTGCGCAGCGGTGTGCTGCAGACCGCCGATGTGGCGACGTTGCAGGTCGATGCCGAGCGGGCCCGGCGCACCCTGCTCGGGCGGGTCCGGCTCCCTCCGAGCTGAGCGTCGGCCATGCGCCGGTGCCGGGCTCAGGACGTGCCGACGATGTCCTCCGGCCGCACGGGCACGCGTGTGAGCGCGCGTCCGGTGGCGGCGCGGATCGCGGCGACGATCGCCGGAGTGGAGGAGAGCACGGGAGGTTCGCCGACGCCCTTCAACCCGAACGGTCCCGCGGGATCGGGTCGCTCGACGAGCGCCACCTCGGTCGCGGCCATGTCCGCGGTGGTCGGCACGAGGTAGTCGGTGAACGTCGCGTTGGCGACGACGCCCTCCACGCTCTGCAAGTGCTCCATCACCGCCAACCCGAGCCCCTGCGCGATGCCGCCGTCGAGCTGCCCGCGCACCGCGCGCGGGTTCACGGCGATGCCGACGTCCTGTGCGGTGGCCACCTGGACCACCTTGACCAGGCCGAGCTGCGCATCGACATCCACCACCGCCCGGTGGGCGACGAACATCCACGACACGTGCACGCTGCCCTGTCCGTGCTCGTCGCCGCGCTCGGTCGACGGTGCGAGGAACGTCGCCGTGGCGGCGATCGGCTCCTCGCCGATCACGATCGCGAGCGGCAGCAGCTCGCCGCGCACGAGCACCCCGGTGGGGCGCAGCTCCACCTCCGCCTCCGGGACCGACCAGCGTTGCGCGACGCGGGCACGGAGCAGACGGGCCGCCTCGCCTGCGGCATCGCGCACGGCGCCACCGGAGACGAACGTCGCCCGGCTCGCCGACGACGAGCCGGCGTACCCGTGATCGCTGTGCGCGCCCGCCACGCGCACCTCCTGCCCACCCAGCTCGTCGGACGCGATCTGCGCGAGCGCGGACACCACGCCCTGGCCGACCTCGGAGGCCGCACTGCGCACCTCCACGCCGGTCGCGTCGACCACGACGGTGGCCGTGGCCTCCTCCTGCATGCCCTCGGCGTAGAGGTGGTTCTTGACGCCGAGGGCGAAACCGACCCCGCGGCGGACGTTCGCCGCGGTGGACGTGTTGCCGGTCCCACCCGGCAGTGCGTACGGGTCGTCGGGATCGGCGCGCTGCGGCAGGGGCAGCTCGACGCAACGGTCGATCAGCTCGGCGAGTGGTGCCGCGTCACCGACCGGTTGTCCGGACGTGGGGAACGCGTCACCCGGCGCGAGCACGTTCCGACGCCGCAGCTCGACCGGGTCGATGCCGAGCTCCGCGGCGAGCAGGTCCATCGCCGACTCCATCCCGAAGCACGCCTGCACCGCGCCGAAGCCGCGCATCGCACCCGACACCGGGTTGTTCGTGCACACGCTCGTCGCCTCGACGTCCACCGCCGGCACCCGGTAGGGGCCCGCGGCGAAGTAGGCGGCCGACCCGGCGACGGGCATCGACGTGCTCGCGTACGCCCCGCCATCGAGGAGGATCCGCGCGTACACGTAGCGCAGCGTGCCATCGAGCTCCGCGCCGAGGCGGTAGTGCAGCCGTGCCGGGTGTCGTTTCGGATGGGCGAGGAACGACTCGGCCCGGCGGTACGTGGTGCGCACGGGCCGACCCGTGACCGTCGCCGCGAGGGCGAGGTGGATCTGCAGGGTGATGTCCTCGCGGCCGCCGAACGCGCCGCCGATGCCCGCCATCTCGAGGCGGACCTTGTCCAACGGCAGGTCGAGGGCGGCGGCGATCTGGTGCTGATCGGTGTGCAGGTCCTGCGTCGCCAGCCGCAGCGTGACCCCGCCGTCCGCGTCCGGCAGCGCGAGGGCGCTCTCCACGCCGAGGAAGGCCTGGTCCTGGCGCGCGGTGTGGAACGTCGCCTCGACCTCCACCGGTGCGCCGGACACATCGCCGCCCCGACGCAGGTGGGCCCGGCGCACGACGTTGCCACCCGCACGCAAGCGGGGGCTGGCGGGGTCCAGCGCGCGCTCCGGGTCGTGCAGCACCGGCAGCGGTCCGTAGCTCACGACCAACCGATCGGCCGCCGCCCACGCGGCCTCCTGGGTGGTGGCGACGACGAACGCCACCGGTTCGCCGTGGTACCGCGCGACACCGTCGGCGAAGACGGGCTGATCGGCGACGATGTGCCCGACGAGACGGGCGCCGGGAACGTCCTCGATCGACAGGACGCACACGACCTCGGGATCGGCGGCGAGACCCGACGTCTCGAGGTCGATGATCCGTGCGTGCGCGTGCGGGCTGCGAACGGTCGCGCCGTAGAGCTCGTCGTCAGCGGTGACATCGTTGGAGAACACGAACGAGCCGTCGATCTTGGCGGCGACGTCTGGCCGGCGCACGGACGTCCCGACGCGCCGCATCAGGCGCCGTTCCGCCGGAGCCCGTCGACTTCGAGTACGGCCTCGATGATCCCCCGGTAGCCGGTGCACCTGCAGAGGTTGCCGGCGAGGCCCTCGGTGACGGCACCGCGGGTCAGCGCACCATCGCACCGGTCGAGCAGCGTCGTCGCCGCCATCACCATGCCGGGCGTGCAGAAGCCGCACTGCACTGCGCCGTGGCGTTCCAGCGCGTCGCCGAGATCGGCCGCCACCCCGTGCTCGATGGTCGTCACCGAACGGCCGTCGCACGTGAACGCGGCGACCAGGCAGGAACAGACCAACGCGCCGTCGAGCACGACCGAGCAGGATCCGCACTCGCCCTGCTCACAGGCGCCGGTGGTACCGGTGAGCCCCGCCGAGCGAAGCGCCCGCAGCAGTGACGTGGTCGAGGTCGCGCCGAGCTCGCGCGTCATGCCGTTGACGTGCACGCGCACCGTCGGCTCGCCGAGATCGGTGGAGCTCCGTCCGTTCGAGCCGCTCGTCGGACCGGTGCTCCTGTCAGTGCTCACGCAGGTCCAAAGATCATATGCGTGCATATTGTACTGGCCCAGATGACCCCCTGTAGCGTTCAACCGATGTGCGAAACGATGGTCGATTGACTACCAGGAAGCGCACCACGTTCCCCAAGGTGTCCGCGTGGAACCGCCCTGGCTTCCTGCTCTGGCACGCGGTCCTTCGCTGGCAGCGCGCTGCCGCAGCTGCCCTCGCGCCGACGGGCCTCACGCACACGCAGTTCCGCATGTTGACGAGCGTGGTCTGGTTGCAGGAGCACGATCGTGCCGATCCGAGCCAGCGCGAGGTGGCCGACCACACCGGTGCCGATGTGATGGTCACGTCACAGGTGCTGCGCACCCTCGAACGCGCGGGCTACGTCGAACGGGTCGGCGACGAGCACGACGCGCGGGTGCGACGTCTGCGCGCCACGGCCGCGGGCCGACGGATGGCGCTGCGCGCGATCGCCCTGATCGAGGGCGTGGACGACGAGTTCTTCGGCACCGACGAACTGCGCGGCACGTCGATCACGGTCCTGCGGGATCTCGCGGGACGCAACGCCGAGGGCGAGATCGTCGACGGGCGTTGGCCGCGGAGCAGCTGAACCTTCGATCCTCAGTCCTGCTCGCGGGTCAGCAACGAGATCAAGGCGGTGCTCACGCCGCCGTGACAGACGCGGTCGTAGAAGCTGTACCCGGGCATCGGGTTGCACTCGAGGCACCAGTAGGTCTCGTCCGCGTCGACCTTGAAGTCCCAGCCGGCGAAGGTGAGGCCTTGTTCGGCCGTCGCGGTCACGAGGAGCTGGGCGAGCTCGGACGGCAGCTCGACCACCGCGCGCTCGGCGTGGCGATCGGAGCGGTAGTCGATCTCGGTGCTGGAGAAGCGACAGGCGATCACCTCGTCACCGACGACGTGGGCGCGCACGTCGTCGCCGTCGATCCGCTGCTGCACCAGCACCGGCCCCTCGCTCGCCGCGAGACGTTCGAGGTGGCACGCCTCGATGGCGCGGGTCCTCGCGCGTACACCGGAGATCGGCTTGACGACGGTCGGTCCCTCGGCGATGAACGCGGCGAGCCGATCCGGATCGGAGGAGAGCAGGCTCGACGGGACGCACAGCCCGTGGGCGGTCAGCCAGGCGTAGTGCGCCGGCTTGTAGCTGTTCAACTGGTTGGCGCCCGGTCGGTTGACGACGAGCAGGTCGGCCTCGTCGATCCAGGCGTGGAGCCCGTCGAGGAGTCCCTGCCATCGCGCCGCCTCGGACGGCGTGCGGCCCACGTAGATCGGTCGCATGTACAAGCCGGTGAGGTCGCCGAGGCGGACGGTCTCGCTGCCGGCGACGAAGTCGTCGGGGTCCCCCGGTGCGGACAACCGCCACTCACCGTCGAGGGCGACCTCCATCAGGTCGAGCACCGCGAACTCGATGCCGCTCAGGACGCAGCGCGTCGCGAAGTGGACCATCACCGGATCCACCTTCGTGCCGGCGATGCCGATCATCGGGTCGGTCCATCGCCGTGCAGCCGGACGTCCATCCACCCCGCCACCGCCGCCGCGACCGCGTCGACCTCGTGCTCCTCGTCGCGCATCGCGACGTCCCACCACCAGCAGTCGACGCGGGCCAGCGTCGCGCCCTCGTCGGCGGCGTCGATCAGCCACCACACCGTGCCCGCGTCGAGATCGTAGGAAGCGACGATCCGCGTGCTCTCGCCGAGTACCGCCCGCGAGACGTGCCGTGCGCCGATCGTGCGCTCGCCGACGACATGGACCTTGGCGAGTGTGGCCGCGCGGATCGCCGCGCGGGTTCGGAACGGTCCCCCCGCCGCGTCCTCGAAGCCGTACGTGCTCAGCGCAGCGCCGTAGTCGTAGACCTCCAGATCCGTCGAGGCGGTGACGGTGGGCCGAGTGCCGGTGAACTGTTCGGCGCGCACGCGGGTGGCGCCACTGCCCGCTCGGCGAACGGCGAGCGTCTGCCTGCCCGGGAACGCGCCACACGGACCCACCGCGGTCGGCCGGTTGAGGACGGGTGCGTTCGTCAACGTCGCGATGCTGCGCGCCGCGGTCAGCGTCTCCGACGCCAGGAAGCGGCCGGCGGACGTGCGTGATCGGTCGAGGTCGCCCGGCGAGAGCCACAACAGCGGACGATCGGGTGCGACGACGGCGCGTCGTCCCGTGCGCTGCTCGACGCTGACCTCGGCGACGAGCTGGGAGCAGGTGAGCGGCTGGAGCTCGAGACCGACGGCGGCGAACTCGGCCACCAGACCCGAGGACAGTCGCGCCTGACGGCCCGCCGCGTCGACGAC
>JAODBQ010000553.1 GCA_025464045.1 Ilumatobacteraceae bacterium | reverse complement strand
GCGGGGCTCGTCGTCGGCCGCGACGATCATGTCGGCGTGCTGGACCGCGTGCAGGATCCGTTCGGCGGTCGTGATCAGCTGTTCCTCGTTGGTGTGCGCGGCACTGCGGATGAGCGTCGCCGCTTGTGCAGCACTGCATTCCTGAACAGCCATCACCACGCCTTGGGCCATCGACACGACTGCTGCCTCGTCGTACTGCTGCTGGAGCAGCTCGCGCGTCGTGCGGGCGTTGCGCAGGATCGTCGATCGCGCGATCGCGTTGGCGACTTGGGCGGCGAACACGAGCGCGACCGCTTCGTCTTCGTCGTCGAACGCGTCGATGAGCCGCGAGTAGATGTTCAGCGAACCGATCACGACGCCGTCGCCGCGCGCAGGTGTCGACAGGACGCTGAGGACCCGGCGATCGGCGGCGCCGACGGCGAAGTGCGGGAACCGTTCGTCCGAGGGCAGGTAGGCGACGCGGATCGCCTGACCGCCGAGGCAGGCGATGCAGGGTCCTTCGCCGTGGTCGTACTGGACCAGATCCAGCTCCATCGCCACCCGGTCGTTGACGGCGACAGTGGTCGGCTCACCGTCCACCAGCATCGCCACGCTCGCCGCGCTGCAGTTCGGGATGACCTTGCACGCGACGCGGATCAGCCGTTCGAGATCGGCCTTCAGGCTCCGATCGGTGAGCACGAGCAAGGCGACGTCGGCGAGCACGTCGCCCAGACGGTGGATGTCAGGCCGTTCCATCGAACCTCATCTGCTGCTCCGATCAAGCACCGGCTCGGCGTCTTCCGGTGTTGACCCCCCGGTACCCGCGTTGGCATTCGGCCAATCACGTGGGGCTGGGCGAGTTCGACCCGCGTCGCCTGCCGGGCAGACGGGTGGCCGGACGCAACGCCCACCGCGAGGTCGCAATCCGTCTTCGCCGAGCGCACGCCCGCCCGCCAGCAGCCCGCCCGCCTTCGTCGCGACGCGCGGTGGCCCCGCCCGCAGGCGGGGCCACCGCGTTCACCCGATGCCCGAGAAGGGCGGCACCGGCTGACGTCGTCGCGTCGGTCAGCCGATTTTGGTCAGTCCATGTCGGTCAGTAGATGTAGCCGATGACGTCGACGACGACGTGGGTCGAGTTGATGACGGCGGTCAGCTTGATCTTCCCCGTCGCGTCGACGGCAACCGTCGGGTCCGAGCCGACGATGGCTCCGCTCTCGTACCAGTTCACGCTGGACGTGGCGGGCGCAGTTGCCAGCGCGTTCGAGTAGACCTTGAGGAACCCCGCGCCGTCGGCATCGGTGATGGTCACTCGGAGCAGGGCGCCGGTGGCACCGGGCGGCACGGCGACGTGCGACTTGCCGGCGGCATCGAGGCCGCTGGCCACGCTGACGATGCGTGTGCTCCCGGCGGTCAACTTGCCGTCGGGGGTCTCCCGCGAGTCGTAGGCGCGCAGCGGCTCGTTGAGGAGCTGCGTGGTCCCGGACGTGCTCACGCTCGGGCCGAGCTGTCCGCGGATCGCCCCGTTGGGGAAGTCGGCGGTGTGGACGTTGACGTAGAAGCCGGCCGGGTTGGCGACGATCTCGGCCGCCAGGTCGACGGCGGCCAGCACGCACTGCGACGACGTCGGGCCGGAGGGTGCCGTCAGCGGCACGACCACCGGTCCGGCGACACCGGCAGCGCCGCGGTGGATGTGGGCCATCACGGCCGGCTGGATGTTGCCGACGCGCAGGTCGACGCAGATCTGGCCGGTTCCGGCGTTGACCGTGACCGACGCCGCCCCGTCGCCGTCCGCGTCGCCCGGGCCGGGGAACTCGGCCGCGCCCGAGAGCGACGTGACGTACGGCGCCGACAGCTCGGCGGTGGACGACGTCCGGGCGCCACCGCTGGCGAGCGCGGGGATCATCACGGCCGCACCGCAGGCTGCTGCGAGGGCGAGTCCGCCCGCGCCGAATCGAGCTGTTCTGTTCATGGCATCTCCCCGTTCTGCGGCGCGACCCCAGCGCGCCGAATGTGTCCGCCGCCCCCTACCCCGTACCGGTGAGCGTCAAACCCACGTGGCTGCTGTTGGCGTGGGCGCGTGGTGAGCCACGTCTGGCGCATGGCGCGCCCACCTGGCGTGCGGCGAGTGTGGTGGGCGCGGGGTGAGCCACGTCTGGCGCATGGCGCGCCCATCTGCTCGTGGTGGTGTTCGTCGACGTCCGCGTCGCGCCACCGCTTCGGCCGCCTGGCAGCCATCGTGCTCGACGGCCATCCATCGAGGCGCGGGAGCCGCACCGCTCACGAAGCTGTTGACCCCGACAACGCTGAGTGAGCTGTTGACCCCGCCAACGCTGAGTGATAGGCCGTTTGACGACTTGAGGACACAGGTCGGCTGGGCAGATCACGGAAGGACCTTCCGATGGCTCGAACCGCACTGTGCTGCGTCGACCGCACGACCCGCTGCTGGGCACGTTCCACGTGCCGGCTGGGGAACAGGCGATCTGGATGTTGAGCGACCACACCCCGTTCGACGTCAGGGTCGACCACCTCGACGGCGTCGCGATCGTCTACGCCGCTGGCGAGATCGATCTGGACAGCGCACCGCGCCTGTCGACGGTGCTTGCACAGGTCGCCATGAACTCGACGCACGTGGCCGTCGACATGAGTGAGGTCACCTTCATCGACTCGTCCGGGCTCAAGGTGCTGATCGCCGCCCACGACGCGTGCGCGGCCAGCGGGACGCTGACGTTGACGCGCCCCCGCCGGCAGGCCTGCCGTCTCCTGGAGCTCACCGGAACGCTGGCACTGTTCGACGTGGAGTTGAACGACGTCGTCGCGCCGCGTCGACGGGAATGACGGCGGGCCGACGAACAGTCGGTCGAGGATCGCCCCGGCCCGCCCGAGGAGGGTACGAGTCCGACCGCCCGCAGGCCCTCCTCCAGGCGACAGCAGCTGCCGCAACGGTGGCGTCCTGTCGGTGATCGGCGTCTACGGGGGTTCGTCGACAGGCTCCCGATGGGTTCGCTGATGCGCCGTTCGTCGACGTGCGCAGCGGTCACTGCCACGTCCCGCGGCACATGCGCCCGCTGCTCGGGGACGTCGAGCCGCACGCATCGACCCGACGTCGATCATCACGCACCGCCTTCACCTCGACAAGGCGGCCAGCGCCGCCGAGACCTCCGCGCGCAGGCCCGAGGAGTGCCTGAAGGTGAGCTCAAGGCCCACCGCTGACTCCCGAACCGCGCGTCGATCGGCGGCAATTCACCCAAACGGGGCAGCGAAGTTCAAGGTCTTCTCAAGAACGCCTGCGGGCGGAGGTCTACGCTCCGGAGCGAACGAGGTGGTCGGATGCCGTGGGCAAAGCATGAAACCGTCGCCGACGAAGCCGGCGAGCTCACCCACCGTCTGCTCTACGCGGTGGCCGGCGAGCTGTTCGAGCCGGGAGCCGAGGTCAGCCTCGTCGA
>JAODBQ010000500.1 GCA_025464045.1 Ilumatobacteraceae bacterium | reverse complement strand
ATCATCCTGGACAGGTCGCTGGCGACGTCTCCCGAGTTCCCCCGTTCCGGGCGCACCAGTTTCCTTCGATTGCAGGTCGATCGCGTCGGCGCCCGGGTCGTGCGACGATGACGAGCTCGTGCGCATCGTTGCTGGTCTCGTCGCGATTGCGTTCCTCGTCGTCGCCAATGGGTTCTTCGTTGCCGCCGAGTTCGCCTATGTGGCGGTCGAACGCAACGCGCTGGAGACCGCCGCCGCCGGAGGGGACCGTGTCGCCGGGCGGGCGGTCGAGGTGCTGCGCCGATTGAGTTTCATGTTGTCCGGCGCCCAGGAGGGGATCACGGCGACGTGGTGGCCGCCCCGGTCAGCCGATCGCCGCCAGCTCGCTGCGCCGCCGGCTGATCGCGAGGATGGCCAGCACGACGACGAATCCTTCGGCGACGAGCGACCAGACGCCGATGGTCTCGCCCCAGTTGCCGACGTCCCCGTGGGCGTTTGGCAGTCCGGTGGTGCGGGTCAGGACGAAGCCGCCGAAGGTTGCTGCGGCGGTGAGACCGCCGAGGATCCAGCCGCGCACGTCGCGTTGGGCGACCAGTACGATGGAGACGATCGATGCCGCGATGAGCAGCACGTATCCGAAGCCGAGATAGGCCGTTTCGTCGACCTTGCCGGAGAGCTCCGAGGTGTGGATGGCGATCACTGCAGCGAGCCCAGCGATGCCCGCCAGGTCCAAGATCGGGAGACGGTCGGCGTTGGTCTGCCCGAGCCGATCGGCCTGCGGTCGCGAGAGAGTCGAGTTCATGGTTCGTTCCTTCGAGTCGGGAACCGACGAGGGGTCCGTTCGGTTCTTCGTCTGCACACCAGCCGGGAACCAGCCCGGGCACACGAACGCTTGCTCGTCGGGCGCTCCGCCGGCCGGACGAGGCAGGTGAACCCTACGTACTCATCGCCCGACAACGGAGCGGCCCCGGGTCAAAACAGGGTAAAGCCATGGCGCTGGTCACCGCAGGCGACCTTGGCTGGTGGTCTCGTGCTCACCGGCGGATTCTCTGTCGTCACCGCCCGAGCGTCACCGAAGACGTCGAAGCAGACCGCCCGGGCGGGACGTGATGGTTCGTCGTCGGCGCGGTCGCCGGCTTCTGCTGGTCGGCCGCGAGACGAGGTCAGGGGTCCGCGAACTGGTCGGCGAGCCGTTGCGCGACCGCGGAGCGTTGGCTGAGGGTTCGGCTCAGTGCGAGTGCGGCTCGCACGATGGTGCGGCTGGCACCGGGGGGCGCACCATCGGCGAGGTCGTTCCACAGCAGCGCCCAGGGCGCGGCGACCAGCGCACCGAGACCGGGGGCGGTGAGCACGCGACCGACGACGGCGACACGCCGCGGTGTGGAGCTCGCGGCGATGTGGATCGGCGCGGTCGCGGTTGCGAAGCGGCCCGCGCTAGATCGGAGGTGTGCGTGGTACCGACGCGCGGCCGTTGACGGGTCGGCGAGGATCGCGCTCGCTGCGGCGGCCGCGCTGGTCATCGCCGGTGCGATGCCTTCGCCTTGGAGCGGGTTGACCAGTCCGGCGGCATCGCCGACGAGCAGCAGGCGGTCGCGCGCCGCGATGGTGCCGACCATGCCCATCTTCAACCATCCTCCGAGGCGCCGCTCCTCGACCGACGACGCGAGGAGACCGTGATCGCGGAGATGGGAGCAGAACGAGGTGAAGCGTTCAACGGCACGAGCGGATGCACGCCGAGCGCCCGCCGGGCCGAGACCGAGACCCAGGCCGATGTTCGCTGTGCCGTCTTCGCCCGGGAAGATCCAGCCGTAGCCGGGGAACCCGCGGCGGGGCGTCTCGTCCCACAGCGCGATGACGGGGCGCTCGACGTGCTGTGCGGCGTAGCCACGGTAGGCGAAGCCCCACAGCACGGTGTGCGGGTCGATGAGCCCGGCACGACGCGCGAGCGCGCTGCGTGCTCCGTCGGCGCCGACTACAACGTCGGCGTCCAGGCGGGTGCCGTCGTCGAGCACGACCGACGACGGCCCGGCCAGGTCAGCGACGTGCGCGACGACCGGTTCCGCCCCGGCTGCCAGCGCTTCGTCACGCAGCCACGCGTCGAACCGTCGGCGAGTGATCGCCACGCCATGTCCTGGGTAGGTGAGCCCAGCCCGCGCGGGCAGCACGACTCGCCGACCTGTGGGACCGAGCACGACCATCTCGCCCACTTCGCGCCCGTCCGGCGGCGGGGTCAGGCCGAGCTGGGCGAGGAGCGCGAGCCCACGCGGTCCGACGAGGTCGCCGCAGGCCTTGTCGCGAGGAAACGTCGCCTTGTCGACGAGCGCCACTCGTGCTCCACCACGCGCGAGGACGAGCGCGGACGTGCTGCCGGCGGGGCCGGCGCCAACAACAATGACGTCGAATCGACGTTTACCCATATGACCAGCGGGGCAGGACCAGAACAATAGGCTTCCCACCCGGAGGAGATCTATGCACGCTGGGGGCATCAGAACTCCGCCGACAAGCTTCGCTCGTCGCCTCTTCTCCGGGCTGCCACCCCGCTACGACCGGCTCTCTGCGGTGCTCTCGATGGGCCAGGACGCGCGATGGCGACACGAGATGATCGACCACATCGCACCGACGGACCCCCGCGACGCGCTTGACGTCGCGACCGGCCCGGCTGGCGTCGCGATGCAGCTGGCATCGCGCACGAACGCGTGGACCGTCGGGATCGACCTGTCCGCGGACATGCTCGCACAAGGTCAACGCAACGTGCGCGCCGCCGACCTCGACGACCGCGTCGCGTTGGTGCTCGGGCAGGGCGAACGTCTGCCCTTCGCCGACGGCTCGTTCGACGCACTGACGTTCACCTACCTGCTGCGCTACGTCACTGATCCCGCGGCGACCATCGCCGAACTGGCCCGCGTCGTACGACCGGGCGGCGCCATCGCCAACCTCGAGTTCGCAGTCCCACCGACGCTGCTCTGGCGGTCGATGTGGCGGCTCTACACACGGTTCGTCCTCCCCGTCGCCGGCGCCGCCCTCGGAGGCCGACCATGGTTCGACGTCGGACGGTTCCTCGGCCCCAACATCGAAGATCACTACCGGCGGTTCCCCCTGCACGACCATCTCGACGCCTGGAAGCTGGCCGGCATCGAGGACGTCGGACTGCGCCGGATGAGCCTCGGTGGCGGCCTGGTCAT
>JAODBQ010000486.1 GCA_025464045.1 Ilumatobacteraceae bacterium | reverse complement strand
GCCTCGATCCCCTTGGCCGCGTCGAGCACCATCACGACCGCGTCGACCGCGGCGAGCACCCGGTACGTGTCCTCGCTGAAGTCGCGGTGGCCGGGGGTGTCCAGCAGGTTGAGCACGTGATCGCCGTACGGGAACTGCATCACCGTCGAGCTGATCGAGATGCCGCGCTGCTGCTCCAGCTCCATCCAGTCGCTGCGCGCGCTGCGGCGACCCTCGCGGGCGTGGACGGCGCCCGCCTCCTGCACCGCACCGGAGTACAGCAGGAACTTCTCGGTGAGGGTCGTCTTCCCGGCGTCGGGGTGGCTGATGATCGCGAACGTCCGCCGTTGACGGGCCGCGATGCTCACATCATCCATGCCGAGCCCGTTGAGTCACGTCGATCGAATCTATCGGCGCCGCGCCAGCGACAGCCGGGAAGCGCGGTGAGCAGGCCGTCGACGGGGAGGACCGCGGCGAGCCCGATCGTCAGGCGATGTTGCGCCAGGCGGCGAGGCGCTGTGCGCTGTCGTCACCCGGCACCGGCAGCTGGCAGGCGACGCGCAGCCCGGGCCACTCGATCGGCGTCAGCTGCTGGTACTCGAACACGAGCTCACCGGCGATCGGGTGGTGGTACCGGCGCAGGCGGGTCTGGAAGCCGGCGACGTCCTGCTCCGTCCACCACTCGGCGAACTCCGGGCTGGCGTCGTGCAGGCGGCGGACGAGGTCCACCACGGGGGCGGCCTCGCGCACGCCCGCCGTGGCCGCACGGAACTCGGCCAGCAACCGGCGCGCCTGGTCGTCCCACTCGGCGATGAGCGTGCGCGCCGACGGCTCGGCGAACACGACCCACAGCAGGTTGCGCTCGTTGTCGGCGAGGCGGTCGATCATCGGGTAGAGCAGTGCCTCGGAGCGGTTCCAGGCGAGGAAGTCGAACCACGGTCCGAGGACGTAGGCCGGCGCCGGTTCCATCGACGTGATCAAGCGGACGAGTGCGTCGGGGGCGTGCTCGATGATCGGGTCGGGTGCGCTGGACGAGCGGTCGGCGAGCGTCAGCAGGTGTCGTCGTTCGGCGTCGTCGAGGCGCAGCGCGCGGGCGAGCGCCTCGAGGACGTCGACCGACGCGTTGATCGGACGGCCCTGCTCCAGCCACGTGTACCAGGTGACCGAGACGCCGGCGAGCAGCGCGATCTCCTCGCGCCGCAGCCCGGGCGTGCGTCGGGAGCGTCCGGGCGGCAGACCGACCTCCTCCGGCGTGAGCGCATCGCGATGGGCGCGCAGGAACGCCCCCAGTTCGTCGCGTCGGTTCACGGATCCCATTGGAGCATGTGCGGGCAGCCGGGCCGCGGCCCGTTGCCCGCCGCGGTCCGGGCTCGTTGCGGGTGGCGCGGCGCGAACCCGTGCGACCGACCGTCGCGATGTCGGCGACAATGGGGGTGTGCCCGATCTCGACGCGATGCTCGCCGATCTCGAACTGCTGGTGAACACCGAGTCGCCGTCCAACGACCGCGAACGGCTCGTCGCGTCGGCCGACGCGTTGGCGTTGATCATCGACAAGCGCCTCGGCAGTGGCGCCGAGATCGTGGCGGGGCCGGCCGGCCCGCACGTGCGCTGGTCGGGCGGGGACCGGCCGAAGGTGCTCGTCGTCGGCCACCACGACACCGTGTTCCCGGGGGGCACCGTCGCCGCCCGCCCGTTCGCGGTCGCCGACGGACGCGCCACCGGTCCCGGCGTCTTCGACATGAAGGCCGGGATCGTCCAAGCCGTGCACGCGATCGCCGAGCTGGCCGATCGCCGGGGCGTCGAGCTGCTGATCAGCAGCGACGAGGAGGTCGGCTCAGGCTCGTCGCGCGCGCTGATCGAGGAGCGGGCCGCGGCGTGCGGAGCGGTCCTGGTGCTGGAGCCGAGCGCCGAAGGGGGAGCGTTGAAGACCGGCCGCAAGGGCACCGGCACGTTCCAGGTCGTCGTGCGTGGCCGGGCATCCCATGCCGGTTTGGAGCCGGAGAAGGGGATCAACTCGCTCGTCGCCGCCGCCGAGCTGATCGGGCAGATCGCCACGTTCGGCGACCCGGCCACGGGCACCACCGTGACACCGACCGTCGTCAGCGGCGGCACCGCCGACAACGTCGTTCCGGCGGAGACTCGGTTCAGCGTCGACGTGCGCGTCGTCGAGCCGGCGGAGAAGGAGCGCCTCGAGGCGGCGATGGCCGCGCTCGCGTCGAGCGTGCCCGGCGTTTCCATCGAGGTGGGCGGTGGCATCGGCCGGCCGCCGATGCACGAGTCCGCGTCGGCGACGCTCTACCCGCTCGCCGTGGCCGCGGCAGCGCGGATCGGCCTCGCGCCCGTCCACGGCATCGCCGTCGGCGGCGGCAGCGACGGCAACTTCACTGCCGCGATCGGCGTCCCGACCCTCGACGGCCTCGGCGCCGTCGGTGGCGGTGCCCACGCCGACGACGAGTTCGTGCTCGTCGACACGATGGTCGAACGCACCCGCCTCCTCACCGCCCTCCTCGCCGACATCTGCTCGCGCTGAGTCGCGCTGCCTCTCCAGCGACACCGGGCTCAGGTGGTGAGCAGGGCGCCGCCGGGTTGGTTGAGCTCGATCATGTTGCCGCACGGATCGTGCAGGAACGATTGCCGGCCCGTACCGACGACGACGGCCTTGCTGACCTTGACGCCGCGCCCGCGCAGCTCGCCGATGACGGCGTCGAGATCATCGACCTGCAGCGCGACGTGCTGGCCCTTCGCCTCGGGCATCGGTGCTTCGATGAGATGGATCTGCTGGTCGCCGACATCGAGCCAGGCACCGCCGAAGCTGAAGTCGGGCCGGTCCGTGCGTTCGGTCAAGCCGAGCACGTCGACGTAGAACGCCTTGGCGGCGGCGACGTCGGAGACGTTGACGGAGACGTGGTGCACCCCTGCTGCGCGCATGACCACATCCTCGCGCCGTTCCGGCTCAGGCGCCGCCCTCGAGCTCCAGCAGGCCGCCGCTGCCGAGCGTGCCGGCGTTGCGGTACACGTCGAGCTTGGCCCGGCTGTCGTCGATGTCCAGGTTGCGCATGGTCAGCTGGCCGATCCGGTCGAGCGGGCCGAACGGCTGGTCCTCGACCTTCTCCATGCTCAGCCGCTCGGGCGCGTACGTCAGGTGCGGGCCGGTGGTGTCGAGCAGGGTGTAGTCGTCGCCGCGGCGCAGGCGCACCGTGACCTCGCCGGTGATCGCCGCGCCGACCCAGCGCATCAGCGGCTCGCGCAGCATCAGGCTCTGCGGATCGAACCACCGGCCCTCGTACAGCAGCCGGCCGAGGCGCCGGCCCATCGTGCGGTAGTTCTCGATCGTGCCCTCGTTGTGGATCGCGGTGACCAGCCGCTCGTAGCCGATGTGCAGCAACGCCAGCCCCGGGCCCTCGTAGACGCCGCGCGACTTGGCTTCGATGATCCGGTTCTCGATCTGGTCGCTCATCCCCAACCCGTGGCGGCCGCCGATCGCGTTGGCCTCGAGCACCAGTTCGACGGGACTGGCGAACTCGACACCGTTGAGCGCCACCGGGAAGCCCTCGTGGAAGCGGATCGACACCGTCTCCGGCGCGATCGCGAGCTGATCGTCGTAGTGCGCCACGCCCATGATCGGCTCGACGATGTCCATGCCCGTCCCGAGCTCCTCGAGCAGCTTCGCCTCGTGCGTGGCGCCCCAGATGTTGGCGTCGGTGGAGTACGCCTTCTCCTTGCTCATGTGGTACTTGAGCTGGCGCGACGTGAGGAACTCGCTCATCTCCGCGCGGCCGCCGAGCTCGCTGACGAACAGGTCGTCGAGCCACGGCTTGTAGATCCGCAGGTTCGGGTTGACGAGCAGGCCGTAGCGGTAGAACCGCTCGATGTCGTTGCCCTTGTAGGTGCTGCCGTCGCCCCAGATGTCGACGCCGTCGGCCTGCATCGCCCGCACCAGGAGGGTGCCG
>JAODBQ010000455.1 GCA_025464045.1 Ilumatobacteraceae bacterium | reverse complement strand
CGGCACCGAGCCGAAGCGCACAGAGATGTCATACCAGCCACCAACGCGATCGAGAGTTTGAACGCCAGGTTCCGTCGGGCGGTGCGGGCTCGCGGTCACTTCCCGAACGAGCAGGCCGCCCTCAAGTGCCTCTACCTCGTGATCCGATCGTTGGACCCGACCGGGCGTGGCAGGCAACGTTGGGCGGTGCGTTGGAAGCCAGCACTCAACGCCTTCGCACTGATGTTCGAAGGCCGAATATTCCCCAACCAGCAATAACTGCTAAACTCACTGAAACCGAACGCCAACCAGTTACACCGAAATTCCGACAGTCCCGTCGTGTCACAGCGATGCCGCAGCGTCGCGGTTGTGGCGATCTTGCCGCGTTCGCACCGGCGTTCGGCTTGCTCGTGCTTCGCTCGGGGAGTACCGGTTGGGTCTGGGCGTTCATCGGTGCCAGTGGTCGGATGATTTGGCGGTTGGGTTGTCGACCAGGCTGAGGAGTCGGTCGATGTCGAAGGGTTTGGTGATGTAGCCGGTCGCGCCAAGTACCAAGAGTTCGGCGGGGCGGTGGGGCATCGCGTCCGCGCTGATCACGATGATCGCGGTCGCGCTCGTGCGTGGGTCGGCGCGGAGTCTGCGGAGGACCTCTTCTCCGGTTATGTCGGGGAGTCCAAGGTCCAACAAGATCAGATCTGGTCGGTGTTCGAATGCGAGTTCGAGACCAGCTCGTCCCTCCATCGCAACGATCAGTCGGACGTCGGGTCGACGGGTGAAGGCCCGTTCGAGGAGGTGGGTGTTGGAGGGGTTGTCCTCGATGTAGAGGACCGTCTTGTAGGTCTGGTCGGGCGGCACGACCTGTTGGGTGGGCGACGGCGGGGCATCCTCGGCAGGTGTCGGTGGGGCGGCGAGTCCCGGTAGTTCGATCCAGAATGAACTGCCGAAGCCGACGTGGCTGATCACCCCGATCTCACCGTGCATGGCCTCGATGAGGCGTTTGGCGAGCGCCAGGCCGAGCCCGGAGCCTTCGACGTCGGCCGGCGCCGACGGCAGACGCTGGAACGGGGTGAACAGCGCCTCCAGATCCGTGTCGGCGATGCCCGGTCCTGTGTCGGTGACGGTCAGCCGGCAGCGTTCCTGGGCGAGGATCGCGCTGTCGATGTGGACGCTGCCGCCGTGGCGGTTGTACTTGACGGCGTTGGCGACAAGGTTGGTGAGGACCTGTTTGATCCGTTGTCGATCGGCGATGAGGATGACGTCGGAGGTCAGCGGGTGGTTGACGCGGATCTCGCGGCGGTCGGCGAGCGGGCGGATCATGCCGATCACCTCGTCGACGACGTGGCGCAACGACACCGGCTCCAACGACAACCGCAGCGCGCCCTGGGCCACTTGAGAGATGTCGAGGACCTCGTCCACCAGACCGAGCAGGTGACTGCCTGCCCTGAGGATCTGGGAGACGCACTCGACTTGGCCGGCGGCCAAGTCGTCCAAGGCCAGCAGCTGACCGAAACCGAGGATCGCGTTGAGCGGAGTGCGCAGCTCGTGGCTGATCCGCGACAGGAACTCGTCCTTGGCGGCATTGGCCTGGACGGCCTCGAGCCGTGCAGCGTCGAGGTCGCGTTCGGACTGGCGAGACTTGGTGACATCGCGGACCGCGGCGAGCACCCATCGTTCGGGTCCGGCATCGGATGCGCTGAGCCTGATCTCGGCGGGGAACTCCGACCCGTCGCGGCGTCGTGCCGACAGTTGCAGTCCAGCCGCCATCGGCCGAGTCGTCGGCTGCGCGAAGTAGCCCTTGCGCACCGCCGGGTGCTGGGCGACGAAGCGATCAGGGACGAGCACGTCGACGCTACGACCGAGCAGATCGACCCGCGACCATCCGAACAGCGACTCACCCTGGTCATTGACGTAGACGATCATCCCGTCGCTGTCGACCGCGATGATCGCGTCGGGGACCGACGCCAGCATTGCCAGCACGACGCTCCACGTCAACCGCCGCTCGAGCTCGTCGAGCCGCGCGAGCCCAGCTTGGTGGCGGTCGCCGGCTGCGTTGCCGCGGGCAGCCAACGCTTCGTCACGTGCGACGACTGCTTGGTCGCGATGGTTCGCTGCCGTCCCGCGCTCGGAGGTCGCATCACCTCGAGCCGTCTCCGCCCTGAGCCGATCACCGCCCGCCACCTCTCGCCCGCGCAAGGCCGAGTCTCGAACATGGTCATCCTCGCTGTGGCCGGACCAGTCCGGGGGGATGCTTCCTACGTGGGTCGTGCTGTCGCTGTCGGGCCCGGCGACTCGGTCGCGGACGTCAGCGACCTGATCCCGAGCCTCGGCCCCATCGTCGCGAAGTTCGGCCACGTCGTCTCGTCCGTCCGCCATGCGATCTCGTCCGTCGGCGATGACGTCGCGTCGATCAGCGAGGTCGTCGCGGGCGGCCGCGGCATCGTCGCGTGAGTCCGCCACTGCGTCCCGATGATCGGCGACGGTGTCGCGCTGCTGGACAGCAACATCCCAACCACCAGCGCCTGGTCGTGCCGTTTCGTCGTCAACGGAGCTCCCGGCCTCGTCGTCGATCACTTCACCGCCGCTGGCTGGAACGAGGTTGGACGACACGGATCCGCGGTTGTCATGGCGCGCACCGACAGCGATTCGCGTGGCGAAACGGGGTCCTCCAAGCACACAGGGAACTGTTTGATGTCGCCTGCGAGAGGCTTGAGCCGCGCGCCTCCGGCGATCATGTTGACCTTTCTTCGGGACCATCAGACCAGGTCCGCAAAGCCTGAAGAACCGCGGTGTGAGTGCACCATCGCACAATGCAGAGCTGATGTCCACCGCCCACGCGAATCACACACTAGAAACCGCTCCTGGTCGAGGAGTCCCGGCTGCCAATCGGTGAGCTCGGCCATGAGCCGGTCGGTGATCGTCGAGATCGTGTCCTTCGACATTCCGGTGCCATACACCTCGGCGAGATGGGCGGAGATCTCACCGATCGTCAGGCCCTTCGCCCACAACGACGAACCATGCCATCCACCCCGACCAGGCGGAACGTGGGCTGTGGCAGCGTATGTTCGGGCGCCACAACAGGCATGCGTGGTCCATTGAGACCCGACCATCGGCTCGGCGCCCGGGGGAACGTATCGCGACGCTGCGACCTGGACACAGCTAAGAAGCCCACCGTCCGCCTCAGGCTGACGCGCCCCAAAAACGCAGGCTGTGGAAAGCGCAATCTGCTCGGCGTCACCGCCCGCTCGGTCCTCAGCGAGAGCGCGGTCGTCGAGATGGCGATCGGGACGTGCCGTCTGCTTGGCGCGGATGTTGTAGTGGCCACGAACGGCCTCGCGGGCGACGACCCGCTGAACGGGTTGCCGCCGGGAGCGGTGTCCATCGCAACGGCGGTCGGCGGGCGAAC
>JAODBQ010000342.1 GCA_025464045.1 Ilumatobacteraceae bacterium | reverse complement strand
GTCGTCGACGGCGCCGTGCGGACCGAACGCCACGGTGCCGTCGCCGACGAGCTTGACCAGGTGGGCGAGCACGCTGCGCCGGGCGGGCTTGTGCAGCTCCTTGCGCACATCCGCGTAGAGGATGTCGACCATGTCGACGATCTTGGTGACGCCGGCGCGCACGATCTCGAGCACCTGCCCCTCGCGTTCCAAGCGATGGTCGAGGTACGCCTGGAGGAACGCTGCGGGCGTGTCCACCGGCGCGCCGTGCGTCGGCCACAGCACGGCGTCGCTGCGGCCCTGCACCTTGCGCAACGAGTCGATGTAGGCGCGCATGTCACCGTCGGGTGGCGAGACGACCGTGGTGCTCCACCCCATCACGTGGTCGCCGGTGAACAAGGCGCGTTCCTCGTCGAGGGCGATGCACAGGTGGTTCGAGGTGTGGCCGGGCGTGTGCACCGCGCGCAGCGTGTAGCCGGGCCCGGTGGCGGCGACCTGTCCGTCGAGCACGCGCGCGTCGGGCTCGAAGGCGATGTCGATCGTCTCTCGCGGCTCGTCGGGATCGTCCCGCTCCGTCTCGCCAGGGGTCGTGTCCGATGCCGTCTCGTCCGGCTCGTCCGGCTCGTCCGGCTCGTCCGGCTCGTCCGGTTCGTCGTCGACGGCGCCGTGCGGACCGAACGCCACGGTGGGCGCCCCAGTGGTCTCGCGCAGCCAGGCCGCGAGCGGCGAGTGGTCCGAGTGGCAGTGGGTGACGACGATCGTGCGCACCCGCTCGCCCTCGAGTGCGGCGGCAAGGGCATCCCGGTGGGCGTCGATCAACGGGCCGGGGTCGATCACGGCCACGTCGCCGTGCCCGACGATGTACGTGCCGGTGCCCAGGTACGTGTACTTCGAGGGGTTGTGGGCGATCACGCGACGGATCAGTGGCGAGACCTGGACCGCCTGGCCGTAGCACGGGTCGGCGAGGGTGACGAAGGGGATCGGGCGCACTCAGCGATGCTCGCACGTCGCCGACCGGGCGCCCATGGCCGGGGACCCGCTCGACGAGCACGGTACGGCCGCGGACCTGTCGCTGCCGAGCCGCGACAGGCACGAACGCGCCGGCGTGGCCGTCAGCGTCGCTCGACAGCGGCGCGCAGCGATTCGGCCAGATCGCCGTGGCCCGCGACGACGACGTCGGCCAGGTCCAGCCACTCGGCCATCTGGCGCAGCTCCTCGGCCAGCTCGCCGACCACCGCGTCGTGCGCGATCCCGGGCTCGGCCCATGCGCTCTGCACCAGGAGCCGGCCCCCGAGCCTGTCGGCCTTGAGATCGACCCGCCCGACGAGCGCGTCGCCGAGCAGGAACGGGAGCACGTAGTAACCGTGGATCCGCTTCGCCGCCGGCGTGTAGATCTCGATCCGGTAGCGGAAGCCGAACAGCCGCTCGGCGCGATCGCGGTTCCAGACGATCGGGTCGAACGGGCTGAGCAACGCGCGCGCTGCGACCCGCCGCGGCTGGCGGGCGTCGGGGTGCAGGTAGGCCTGCTGCTTCCAGCCGTCCACGGCCACCGGCACGAGGCGCCCTTCGGCCACGAGCTCGTCGACCAGTGCCTTGGCCGGTTGGTTCTTCTGGCGGTGGTAGTCGGTGAGGTCCGTGAACGTTGCCACCCCCAGGTACCTGCCGGCGAGCGCCAGCAGCTCCTTGCGCGCGTCGCGCTCGGGTGGCGCCGGCAGATCGAGCACGACGGCCGGCAGCCGTTGCTCGGGCAGCTCGTAGATCCGCGCGAAGTCGCCTCGCCGGCGCCGGACGGCCACCCGACCGGTCCAGAACAGGTGCTCGAGGGCCACCTTGCCGTCGTCCCAGTCCCACCACGAACCCTTCGGACCGATCCGCTCGGACACGTCGCCGGCGACCACCGGCCCGGCCGCCACCCGCTCGTAGATCTTGTCGATGAAGCCCGGTCGGCGCACCTCGAGCTCGCCGACGCCCCGCCAGGCGAACTCGGCGCCACGGTCCATCTTCCAGCGGTACAGCGGGTACTGCACCGCCGGGACGTGCGACGCCTCGTGCACCCAGTACTCGAACAGCTCGCGGGCGTCGGTGGCATCGGGCAGCAGGTTGCGCGGGTGCGCGCCGAGGCGGCTGAAGAGCACGATCTCCTGGCTGCGCGCGAGGACGTTGACGGAGTCGATCTGGATCAGCCCGATCCGGTCGAGCACCCGTCGCAGGTGACGGCGATCGACGCGTCCCGACGGACGTCGTTCGGCGAGGCCCTGCGCGGCGATCGCGATGCGCCGCGCTGCCGCAGCTGTCAGCCGTTGGCCGACGATCGTGGTGTCAGTCGGCAACGCTGATGGCGACCGAGTTGATCACGACGTCCTCGTTCGGACGGTCACGACGATCGGTGGCCACGGAGTGCATCGCGTCGAGCACGTCCATGCCCTTCACGATCTGTCCGAAGTGGTTGTACTGCGGCGGGAGGTTGACGCCGCTGGGGCCGCTGATCAGGAAGAACTGGCTGCCGTTGGTGTTCGGGCCGGCGTTGGCCATGGCCACCGAGCCGAGCTGGTAGCGCTGCTTCACCGGCTCGTCGGCGAACTTGTAGCCGGGACCGCCGGTGCCCGTACCGGTCGGATCGCCGCCCTGGCACATGAACCCGTTGATGATCCGGTGGAAGATCACCCCGTCGTAGTAGTGGTGCGCGGCGAGGAACACGAAGTTGTTCACGGTCTTCGGCGCGTTGACCGCGTCGAGGGCGATGACGATGGTGCCGAGGTTGGTGTCGAGGGTGGCGGTGTACCGCTTCGAGGGGTCGATGCCCATCTCCGGTGGTTCGCTGAACTGCTGCTTGCGCTCCGCGGATCCGTCGATGGCAGGGAAGGTGGTGGCCATGCGGCCCACCCTACCGAGGCCCTCCGCCCAGCCGCCCCGCAGCCGCGCCGCCTCGTTCTGCGGCGTCTGCGTTGCGGCAGCGGGCGGGCACGGCGCGCGCCGGAAGCCCAACTCCAGCCCCCGTGGACTGTCAGCCGTTGTTCTGGTTGTAGTCGGCGATGAGGGAGTCGGCCTGGCCGGCTGCGTCGGCGAGGGTCTTCTGCACATCGGCGCCCGTGAAGATCTGGGCGACGCCCTGGGCGGTGACGGTGCGGACCTCACGCAGCGGCCCGACGATCGGACCGGCCGAGGTGGGTGCGTTGGCGATCAGGTTGAGCTGGTCGAGCGCCACCGCGAAGCGCGGGTCGTTGGCCAGCGTCGTCTTCAACGGATCGAGGGTGCGCGCGTCGTTGCGCACCGCGATGTACCCGGTCGCCGCCGAGAAGTCGCTCTGCGCCTGGGCGGCGACCATGAACTTCTCGAAGTCCCACGACGCGGCGATCTTCGCCGGGTCGCCGGAGTTCGACATCCACAGCGAGGCGCCGCCCACGATCGCTCCCTTGGCGCCCTGGGGCCCGGGCAACGGGCCGACACCGATGTCGTCGGCGCTGATCCCGGGGAACTGGCCGCCGTTGAGGATGTTGATCACCGAGCCGAGCGACGCCGAGGTGGCGATGGTCATCGCCGCCGGCTGTTCCTTGTCGGCGAGCTTCAACAGGTTGTCGTAGCCGGTGCCGGAGTTGTCGCCGACGTCGACGG
Source organism: Ilumatobacteraceae bacterium (assembly GCA_025464045.1). Lineage (GTDB taxonomy): Bacteria > Actinomycetota > Acidimicrobiia > Acidimicrobiales > Ilumatobacteraceae > JAODBQ01. The sequence goes on along the minus strand of JAODBQ010000342.1, from coordinate 448 downwards.
CCAGCTTGTCGTTGATCATGCTCTGCAGCTGCGTGAGCAGGTCGACGCCGGTCGCATCGTTGTAGAGCACCTTCGTGGCGCGCCCGGCGCGGCCGTTCTCGTTGTCGGTGTAGTACTGCCCGAGCTGGGCGAACCATTGCTCGAGGTACCAGCCGCCGCCCGAGTCGAAGCCGCTCTCCAGCGAGAGACCGTAGGTGGCGGCCTTCGAGTCGACGATCTTCTGGCTCGCGTCGCGCAGGTCCTGGATGGATGCCGGCGGCACGTTCGGGTCGAGGCCGGCGGCGGTGAAGACCCGCTTGTTGTAGAACAGCACCGGGTCGCTGACGTTGAACGGCATGCTCCACTGCACGCCACCCGTGGAGTAGGCGCGCAGCGCGCCGGGGATGAACTGCGCGGTGTCGAACGCGTCGGTGCGCATGCACGCCTCGACCGGCACCGCCGACTTCGT
>JAODBQ010000333.1 GCA_025464045.1 Ilumatobacteraceae bacterium | reverse complement strand
ATGACCCGGCTGCTGACGTGACCCGTGCGTCCGAAGGGCTGACGTTCGATCATGTACGGACGTTACCCAAACCGGCGACCGCCCCGGAGCGTGTCCTCTCCGTCACACAGGTGGGCGGAAGAGCAGTGGGAGGACCTTGAGATGAGAACGTGGATCGTGCGCGCCGCAGTCATCGGTGCCGGGGCTGTGTTGGGAGTGGGTGGTGTGGCGGCGGCCGCGCCAGCGGGTGTGCGAACGGCCGCGGACGGATCGTCGACCACCGCGTCGACGGCCGCCGCAGCACCGGTCGTCGCGGCCGAGGGCACGGTGACGCTGCCGCTGTTCGGTGCGCCGCTGACGATCGACATCGCCACGGATCCGTCGGGCTCGTTGGCCAGCGTGTCGGTGAACCCCGCCGACGGCTGGACCGCGGCGCAGGACCGGCCGAACCGCGTGGCCTTCGTCAACGCGGACGGGACCGCGAAGGTCCGCGTCGCCACGCGCCACGGCGGCGAGGTGGTGTCGGCGAAGGGCACCACCCTCGCCGACATCACGGGCCCCGGCCAGTGGAAGGGCGACGTCTTCGGGACGGGCACCCCGACCACTGTTGCGTTCGAGGTCGTGGCGGCGGCCGACGGCAGCCCGGACATCACCGGGGTCACGAGCAGCGACGCCTCGGCCGTCATCGGTGGGACCCAGCACCACACCGGGTCCGGAGGCGGCTTCGCGCGAGCATCGGTGACGTTCACCGCAGCCGGCCAGAAGCGGGTGCTGTCGATCAGCGTGGCGGTCGACTCCTCCGGCGACCACGCCAACGCCCGCCTGTCGGTGTCGCTGTCGGGCACGCGCGGCGTGCCCCAGGCAGCCGCCGACGCGGCAGGCGCCCGCGCCTGGCAGGGCATGCTGTGCGACGGCACGGCTGGCTCGATCAACTACACGGTCGGCGCTGACGGCACGATCACCGACGTCACGGCCATCCCGGCCGGCGCCGAGGTGAAGACCGACGGCAACCAGACCGAGGTGCGATTCGCCACGGGCGAACGCGTGGACATCAAGGTGCGCGCCCACGACGGTCAGCTCACGGTGAAGGTCGACAAGAGCTTCCACTGCGACTCGCCGGATCCGTCCGTGAACACGCCGATCTCGACCACGCCCGGCACCACCGACGATCACGGGCACGACCGCGGCGACGACCAGGGCGGACGCGGCGGGCGCGGCGACGGCCGCGACGCCACCACGACGACGGTGGCGGGGGCCGCCACCGCGACGACGGTGGCGGGGACCGCCACGACGGTGTCGACGACCGACGCTGCGGGCAGCCGGGACGGCTCCTCGCGCGACGGGCGCGGCAACGGCTGATGTCGTCGCGGCACCGCGCTCCCGGTGCGGTCTGGCTGGGCCTCGTCACCGGCGCGGCGGCGATGGTGGCGGGATGCAGCAGCACGTCGGGCTCGGGCAGCAGCTCGAGCCCGGCGGCGGCCGCGACCGTGGCGGCCGTCGCCACCGTGGCCGACGCGCCGACGACCACTGCTGATCCCACGGCCGGAACCGTGCCGGGGGTCGTCACCACGAACGTCGGCAACACGTCGGCTGCCGCTGCTGCGGGCACACCCTCCAGCGCGTCTGCGGCGCCGGCTCCGGCGGTCGCGGCCGACCCGGCCGCGACGTTGCAGCAGGCGCTCACCGCGTTGGGCACGACGTACCACTTCTCTTCGACCGCGTCCGTCAACGGCGCGGTCGCCCTGGTCGCCGATGGCGACCGGATCGGCGACGGCTCGCGCCTGTCCGTCACCGCCAACGAGGCCACGGTCGGCTACGTCATCACCGCCGACGGTACGTGGGTGCATCAGCCGGGTGCCGCCTGGCAGCAGATCGACGATCCGCCGGCGACGGCTGATCCGATCGAGGCGCTGCGCGCACCATCGGGCGTGGTCCTCGTCGGCACCGACGCCGACGGAACGAAGCTCGACATCATCGTCCCGGGCACTGCGCTCGGCCTCGCCGGCGACAGCGGCGTGACCGTGCGCGCGACCGTCGTCGACGGTGCGCTCGGCTCGGTGTCGTACACCGCGATGATCGGCACCACGCCGGCCACGGTCATTGCCACGTTCGGCCCCGCGGCGGACCCGAGCCCAGTGGCCGCACCCGCCTGACCCACTGCCAGACTCGGCGGATGCCCACCAACCCACCGCCTGTTCCGCTGACCACGCTCGGGGTCTGGGGCGACGAGGACGCGATCCGCACGCGGGTCCAGGCGCACGACGACGCCGGAGCGAACGACGTCTGCGTCCAGCCGCTCGCACCGGATCCCGACGACCCTCGCCGGTTGGATTGGCGAGTGCTCGACGCACTCGTCCCGGCGCAGTGACGGCGGCGCAGCCGTCGACGATGGCGGCCCGGCTCGCGCTCGACGAGCTCGGCGACGATCAGTTCGAGAGCCACGAACCCGCCGAGTCCCGCCACGTGTTCGGTGGGCTGCTCATCGCCCAGGCGTTGCGCGCCGCGCAGTTGACGGTGACCGGGCGCCCCGCGCATTCGCTGCACGCCTCGTTCGTGCTCGCCGGCACCGGCGGCGAACGACTCCGCTACACCGTCGAGCGCACGCGCGACGGCGCCAGCTTCGGCACGCGACGCGTCGTGGCCAGCCAGGAGCGCGGGGTCGTGCTGGTGCTCACGGCCGACTTCCATCGCGACGAGGAGGGCGCCGAGTACGCCACCGACCCGACGCCCGGGGTGCCAGGGCCGGATGGCCTGGCAGCCGGGCGCTACGACTCGCCGTGGTTCGAATCGCGCGACGTCCCCGTGGACCCGACGCTCGGCGGACCGGCCCACGCCCGGTACGCCTGGTTCCGTCCGGTCGCGCCGGTCCCCGAAGATCCCGAGCTCCACCAGCAGTCGCTCGCCTACCTCACCGACCACGGCAACACCCGCGCCGCGCGGGAGCCGCATGCCGCGCTCGCCGAGGAGGCGGCGCGGCAGTCGGTGTCGCTCGACCACGCGGTCTGGTTCCACCGGCCGGTGGACGTCAACGCGTGGTTGCTCAGCGAGGTCCACCCCGTCGCGACCGGACGCGGCCGTGGCCTGACGCTCGGCTCGGTGCGCACCGCCAACGGCGAGCTCGTCGCCACGACGGCCCAGGAAGTCCTCCTGCGCACTCGCTGAGCCCACCCCGCCGAGACACCGGCACCGGCACCGGCACCGACCACACGCGCCCTGGACGGCAAGGCCTCGGCGTCGCCCACATCGTCCTCGCGGGTCTGGCCGTCCGAGTCCGAGTCGCACACGAGGGCGCGAGTCGCCGCGTCAGGTTTTCCCGGTCCGGCGACTCGCGCCGCACGTTCCGACTCGGACGACGACGTTCCGACTCGGACGACGACGTTCCGACTCGGA
>JAODBQ010000332.1 GCA_025464045.1 Ilumatobacteraceae bacterium | reverse complement strand
CGATCCACCGGACGGCGGCTCCTGCGACGGCTCGGGCTGGACGGCGCGCTCCCAGGCCCGTTCCAGCTCGTCGGCGGAGATGCCCGGTTCGTCGAACGGCCGGCGACGGCGGCGGTGGGCGAGGACCATCTCCGCGACGGAGCGCAGATCGGTCCGATCGACGACAGGCCGCCCGTCCAGGGCGGCGCGCGCCACGGCGGCGCGGCACATCATCAGGTCCGCGCGCAGACCTTCCGCCCCGACCTCCAGTGCCAACCGGCTGGCGAGCTCGACCACGTCGTCGGGCAGGTCGACGTCGCTCGCGCGCGCGGCCACCAACCGGGCGCGCACGGCAGCATCGGCCGCGGCGAACTCGTCGTCCGCCGCCCAACGACGGTCCTCGACGGCGAGCTGCCGGCGCACCGCCTCGACCCGCGCATCGACGTCGGCCGGCGCGGTGATGTCGACGGCCAGGCCGAAGCGATCGAGCAGCTGCGGCCGCAGCTCGCCCTCCTCCGGGTTCATCGACGCGACGAGCACGAACCGCGCCGGGTGGGTGTGGGAGAGGCCGTCGCGCTCGACGCGGTTGATCCCGGACACCGCGACGTCGAGCAGGGTGTCGACGAGATGGTCGGCGAGCAGGTTGATCTCGTCGACGTAGAGCACGCCGCCGTGTGCCGCGGCGAGCAGGCCCGGCTGGAAGCGCGGCCCGCCGCTGGCCAGCAGCTCGGCCAGGTCGAGCGATCCGATCACCCGTTCCTCGGTGGCCCCGAGGGGGAGCTCGACGAACGCACCGCCTTCGGGCAGCAACGCCGCGAGACCGCGCGCCAACGTGGTCTTGCCGGAACCCTTGTCCCCGCGCAGCAGCACGCCGGCGAGCAGCGGCCGCACCGCGGCCATCAGCAACGCGTCCTTCGCATCGTCCTGTCCGACGACCGCCGAGAACCTCATGCCCGTCACCGGGTCTCCTCCCAACCCTCGGCCTCGAGCACGGCTTGGCGCAGGGTCGCCTTGGCATCGTCACGTGCGTCCCACATCCCGCGGTCGACGGCCTCGAGCAGCTTCTCGGCGATCGACCTCAGCGCCCACGGGTTCGACTGCTCGAAGAACTTGCGCACCAGCGGATCAGCCACGTAGGCAGCCGTGACCTTCTCGTACATCCAGTCGTCGACGACCCGCGCGGTGGCGTCGTAGCCGAAGAGGAAGTCGACCGTGGCAGCCATCTCGAACGCGCCCTTGTAGCCGTGGCGTTGCATCGCCTCGATCCACCGCGGGTTGACGACGCGCGTCCGCACGACCCGCGCGGCCTCCTCCGCGAGGGAGCGCACGAGCGGTCGCGCCGGGTCCGCCGAGTCGCCGAACCACGCCTTCGGATCGGCGCCGGTGAGCGAGCGGATCGTGGCGATCATCCCGCCGTGGTCCTGGAGGTAGTCGTCGCTGTCGAAGATGTCGTGCTCGCGGTTGTCCTGGTTCTTCACCGCGACGTCGATCGCCGCGAACCGGCGCCGCATCGCGGGCTCGTTGGCGACGCCGTAGCCCGCGCGACCGTAGGACCAGCCGCTCCAGGCGATGTAGATGTCGGCGAGGTCGTCGTCCGAGCGCCACGACCGCTGCTCCAGTGCGCTGACGATGCCGACGCCGTACGCCCCGGGCGTGGGGCCGAACACGCGCGGGTCGTCGGCGCCGTGGGCGCGCACGTAGTTCTGCTCGGGGCCCTCGTCCAGCGACGCGGCGAGGCCCACCGCGTCGTCGACGAGGTTGACCAGGTTCGGGAACGCGTCGCGGAAGAAGCCGGAGATGCGCAGCGTCACGTCGATGCGCGGCCGACCGAGGTCGGCCAGCGGGATCGCCTCGAGCCCGACGACCCGTCGCGATTCGGCCTCCCACACCGGCTTGATCCCGAGCAGCGAGAGCGCCTCGGCCACGTCGTCGCCCTGCGTGCGCATCAGCGCCGTGCCCCAGAGGACGAGGCCGACGGTGCGCGGGTACGTGCCCTCCTCGGCGAGGTGGCGTTCGATCACTGCGTCGGCCAGCTTGCAACCGACGTCCCAGCTCAGTTCCGTCGGCAGGGCCTTGGGGTCGAGGGAGTAGAAGTTGCGTCCGGTCGGCAGGACGTGCGCGCCGCCGCGGGTCAGCGTGCCACTCGGCCCGGCGGGCACGTAGCAGCCGCGCAGGCCGGCAAGGAGGTTGTCGATCTCGTCGGTCGCCCGACCGAGGTTGGGCACGAGCCACTCGCAGACCCAGCGCATCGTCGGCACGTCCTCGTCGGCCGCGATCCACCCGCTGCCCGCGGCCCGTTCGACGAGCGCGCGGCAACGAGCCTCGACGGCGTCGAGCGTCGTTGGGTCCTGCAGGTCGAGACCGAGCTGGCGCGCCACCGTCTCGCGCAACGACGCCACCCGACCATGCCCGAGGCGGGTGATCGCGAGCACGAGGTCGATCAGGGTGTCGCCCTCGGGGATCTGGCCGAGGGTGTGGAGGCCGCCGCGGATCTGCGCGTCCTTGAGACTGCACAGGTACCCGTCGACATTCACGATCACGTCGTCGAAGTCGTCGTCGTGGGGCACGTCGTCCAGCCCGAGATCGCGATCGATCGCCGCGTCGGTGAGGGTGGCCCAGATGCGTTGCCGCAACGCCGGCAGCTTCGTCGGGTCGAGGCTTTGGATCTGGCTGTACTCATCGAACAGCTGCTCCAGCTTGGCCGTCTCGTCGTAGCTGTCGGCCCGGGTCAT
>JAODBQ010000330.1 GCA_025464045.1 Ilumatobacteraceae bacterium | reverse complement strand
GGCGGTCATGATCAGCGCCGCGGCGGTGATCACCTTCGCGGTCGCGGCGAGTCCGTCGGCGACCGCTGTCGCGTTGTCGCCGGTTCGCAGGTACTCCTCGCGGACTCGTGAGAGCAGGAACACCTCGTAGTCCATCGACAGGCCGAACAGGATCGCGAACATCATCATCGGGATGAACGCCGGGATCGGGGTGGGTGTGCTGATCCCGAACAGCTGTCCGAACCATCCGCCCTCTGCGGCGTAGGCGACGACGCCGTAGGCGGCGATGATCGACGCCAAGTTCAACACCGCGGCCTTCGCGGCGACGAGGACCGAGCGGAACACGGCGAGCAGGAGCAGGAACGACAGCACGATGACTGCGCCGATGAACAGTGGCAGCCGTGCGGAGATGCTGTTCGTCTGGTCGACGTATGAGGCGGTGATGCCACCGACGACGACGTCGAGGTCGGTGCCGTTCAGAGCATCCGGTACGACCTGGTCGCGAAGCACCGCCAACAGGTCCGTCGTGGCCTGATCCTGCGGGCTTGCTGCCGGTGTGAGGGTGATGACGGCCGCATTCGCGTCGGGGCTGGCGATTGGCGGCGACACGGCGGCGACTCCCGGGGTTGACGCCAAGGTCGCCTGGAGCCCGGCGAGCGTTGCCACCGCTGCTGCGTCTCCGTTGTCGGCGACGAGCACGAACGTGCCGTTGAACCCGGGGCCGAAGCCGTCGGTCATCAGGTCGTAGGCGCGGCGGGTGGTGAGGTTGGTGGGGTCGTTGCCGGCGTCGGGGAAGCCCAGACGCAACCCGAACACGGGGGCGATCAACACGCCGAGAGCCAGGGTGCCGGCGACACCAGTGATCACCGGGCGGCGCTGGATGAATCGGCTCCAGCTGTACCAGAACCCTCGGCCCGCGTGCTGGGCGGACGGGTGCCGGAACGGCATCCGCAACCGGTCGATGTTGCGACCGGTGAAGCCGAGCAGCGCCGGCAGCAGGGTCAGTGCGGCGAGCATCACGGCGAGCACGGTGAGCACGGCGGAGAAGGCGACGCCCGGGACGTAGGGCTGGTTCATCGTGAGCATGCCCAGCAGCGAGATGACGACGGTGATCCCGGCGAACACGACGGACCGTCCGGCGGTGGCCATTGCGGTGGCCACCGCCTGCGCCGGGTTGGCGCCGTGGGCGAGTTCGGCGCGGTATCGGGTGACGATCAACAGCGCGGAGTCGATGCCGACGCCGAGCCCGATCATCGTTGCGACTGAGCTGGCCCATTCGGGGACGTCGAGGACGTTCGTCAGCAGGGTTCCGCCTGCCAACCCGATGCCGACACCGAACAGCGCGGTCGCGAGCGGCAGTCCCATTGCGACGAGCGAGCCGAACGCGATCAGCAGGATGATCGCGGCGACGATCAGCCCTGGTCCTTCTGCGCCGATGCTCGTGGACTGGGCGTTGTCGATCGCTTGTCCGGCGAGCTCGACCTGCACCCCGGCACTGCGGGTGTCGGCAGCGAGGTTGATCATCTCGGTGGCGAGTTCGGTCGGGAACGCGGCGCTGGTCGAGTCGAGCTGTATGGACGCGTACCCGGTCGTGCCGTCATTGGACACCTGGTTGCCACCCGCAGGATCCCATGGTGCGGTGACCGCCAGGATGTGCGGCATCGCTCGGATGCTTTCGACGAGGGGTTCGGCGACGGCGACGACCCTGGGCGAGGTCACGCCGGCGTCGTCGTGGATGACCATCGAGATCGTGTCGCCTGCCTGCGCCGGGAACCGCTCGTCGAGCAAGTCGATTGCCGCTTTGGAGTCGGTGCCCGGCGACATGAACTCCTGCTTGTTCTCGCCGCCGAGGGTCGATCCGGCGAGGTTGACGACGACGAGGATGACGATCCATGCCACGAGCACGCTGCGACGGTGTCGGAAGGACCAGAAGGTGACGCGCTTCAACACGAGGTGCCTGCTTTCGACGGTCGGGCGGCCGGTGCTGCCCGTCGATGCTGATGGTGAACGGTGGTCGTGACGCGCCGCTGACAGCAGCAGGGTCAGCCGAGGCGCAGGTGTCATCGAAGTGTCAGGACCGGAGTGCACGATGGCTCCATGACCGACGACACCGTGATCCGCCAAGCAATCGGCGGCGATCTGGGCGCAACCACCTGGATCGTTGCGGAGGCCGACCGCTCAGCGTCGGCGCTGGTGATCGCCATGGCGGCGTTGCTGGAACGCCTCCCGGGCCGGCTCGATCGGGCCCTCGCTGCCGCGCGGACCAGTCGAGACCGTCAAGTCGTCGAGATCGCACGCGCTCACCTCGATGGCGACGGTGCGCTGGTCGACGCGTTGGCTCGCGATCACCTGGTGGACTTCCCGGACAGTCTGATCGTCGCATGGATCGCTTCGAACGCAGTTCGGCGTTCCTGTGACGAAGGGCCGTGTTGACGGCGTCATAGGCTGCGGCATGTTGTCGATCTCCGTGCTGGGGCCCGTTGAGGTCCGACGCGCAGGCCGACCGATCCCGATCCCGGCCGGCAAGACGTCAGAGATCTTGGTGCGGCTGGCGCTCGCGGCCGGGACCCCGGTCCGCACCGACCGGCTCCTGGAGGACCTGTGGGGCGACAACGCCATCCACACGACTCGCAACACGGTCCAGTCGAAGATCGCCAAGCTGCGCCGGGCCATGGGTGAACCCTCGGTGATCGTCGGTGGTGCGGGCGGCTACACGCTCGTCGTCGACCCCGTCGACATCGACGCGCTCAGTGCGCCGACACGGGCCGCCGAGGCGGCAGCGCTGCTCGACAACGGCGACAATCGTGGCGCCGCACAGTTGTGCGCGGTGACGCTGCAGATGTTCCGCGGTGATGCGCTCGCCGCCGCCGGTGAAGGAGATTGGGTCCGCCCACATCGGGCACGTCTCGACGCGGCACGAATGCACCTCATCGAAACCGGGTGCGCTGCACGGCTGTGCCTCGGCGACACCCATGACGTGATCGGCGATCTGGAGCTGGCGGTCGACTCCTACCCGTATCAGGAGAGCCTGTGGCTGCTGCTGATCACCGCGTTGCACCAGTCCGGTCGCTCAACCGACGCGTTGGCGGCCTACCAGCGGGTCCGTCACCGCCTCGCCGAGGACCTCGGCCTCGACCCGGGGTCACGACTGCAGCAACTCGAGCGCCAGATCCTGCGCCACGACACGGCCATCCCCCCGCTCCCACCCCCGACACGCCTCGGCGGGAACCTTCCCCCGCTGGTGACAGACCTCGTCGGTCGCGACGACGAGATCACTGCGGTGTGCGAACTGCTCGCCAGCAACCGCCTCGTCGAGATCGTCGGAACTGGCGGCATCGGCAAGACAGCGCTGGCCATCGCCGCCGGGCGAGCGTCGACCTCACCGCAGGACGGTGAGCGCAGTGGCGTGTGGTTGGCGAGACTGGAAGCCGCGACGACGGCCGATGCGGTCGTCGACACGCTGATCGCTGCGGTGAACGTCACCGGCGGCGAGGCCGCCCTCTACGAACGGTTCCGCGGCGGTGACGCACTGATCATCCTCGACAACTGCGAGCACGTCGTCGGAGCGGCCGCCGAACTCGCAGTACACCTCCTCGAGACCTGCCCCGGCGTGCGGATCCTGTGCACCAGCCAAGTGTCGCTCGACATCGACGGGGCAGCCCGATTCGAGCTCGCACCGCTGCACCTCGATGACGCCGCCGAGTTGTTCACGCGCCGCTGCGCCGCCCACCGCAAGCACCGACGACTCGGTGACGATCACGACGCCATCTTCGAGTTGTGCCGATCGCTCGACGGCCTGCCGCTCGCGATCGAGCTCGCCGCAGCACGAACCAAGACACTGTCGATCGACGACATCATTCGTCGTCTCGACGACCGCTTCAACGTGCTCAACGACCCGACGAGTCGCCGACCGGAGCGGCGACGAGCGCTCAAGGCAACGATCCGGTGGAGCTACGAGCTGTTGTTCCCCGACGACCAGCGCGGCTTGTGGGCGCTCGCCGCCTTCGCCGGGGGGGCGTCGCTCGCAGGGGTCGAAGCCGTCATGGAGTCACTCGACGTCCCGGCTGCCGCAGCGATCGATGTCGTCGGCCGGCTCGCCAGCCGCTCCTTGGTGATCGTCGACGATGACGAATCGATGCAGGTTCGTTACCGGCTCCTCGACAGCGTGCGCGCGTTCGCGCTGGAAGCGATGGCGACGACCGAGACGACGGACATCGCGCGGGCCGCCCACGCCGCATGGTTCGCGCAGGCAGCCCGAACGTCGACAGCCGGTGTGCGCGGCAGCCGCCAAGCAGAACACCTGGCCTTCGCGCGCGCCGAGCGCGCCAACATCGACGCCGCATTGGCCTGGAGCATGGTCCACGACCCACTCCTCGCGGTCGGCATCGCCACCGGACTGGGATGGGCTTGGGTCGTGCTCGGCGACAGCAGAGCTTCGCAACGACTTCTGGCCGCGCTCGAATCAGCGGGCAGCACCGCACCGGCCGACCGGCGAGCCAACGCCCTGCTCCTGGCCGGATGGGCCGAAGCGTCGACCGGAGACCTCGCGCTTGCCCGCCACCACATCGCCCAGGCCACCGAGATCGCTGTTTCGCTCGACGACGTCGATCTGCTGGCGCGCGGCTGCTACTACCTCGCCTACGTCGAATCCCACGATGGTGACTTCCGACGCGCGTTGGAGCTCACCGACCGGAGCCGCTCCCTGTACACGGGACTCGACCGCGCCTGGGATCAAGCAGCAAACGCGTTGTTCGCCGCCAGAGCAGCGATCTCCGCCGGTGACGAAGACCGCAGCATCGAAGCGAGCAACGACGTCGGGCGCTGGCTCCACACCGTGGACGACCCGTGGTTGCACGTCCGCTACGACGCGGTGCTCGGCGAACTCGCCCGCCTGCAACACCGCTTCGACGACGCCGTCATCCACATCGGTCGCGCCGTCGCAACGTCGAACCGACTCGGCTTCCTGCAGACCGAGGCTTACCAAACCTTCAGCCTCGGCCGAGCCCGATGCCAAGCCGGCGACTACGACAACGGGGCCGCCACCCTCGCCCTCGCCGTCGACAAAGCAGAGGCCACCGGCGACGCACGCATGGCCACCCTCGCCCGAGTCCACCTCGGGCGAGTGCTGCGCGCCCTCGGATCACTCCGATCAGCGCGCGCCGCGCTCGAGGCCGCAGCAGCCTGGCATCGCACAGCAGGCGGCGGAGAACAAGCCGCGCTCGGTGACTGCCTCCTCGCCGCGATGGACGCCGCCGACCATCTCGCCGGTGCCGACGCCCGCCTGCAGGTGATCCTCGAGGACGCCCAAACCGACGGCGCAGCCCACATCGAGGTCCTTGCCCTCGACGCCCTCGCCCGGCTCGCGGCAGAACACGGAGACGGCGCGACCGCCCGACGCTTGGGCCAGCTCGCGGACCGGCGGATGGAGTCAGCGACAGCTTTCATCACTGACCGCGACCGCATCGATGCCCACGCCACCCAGGGCGAGAACCCGCCCTGACACGGAGGACCTGGTCCTGGGCACTCCGCGGTACAGCTGGACACGTCCAGTGACGGTCGGACACGGAGAAGTGGAGCTGAGGGGAATTGAACCCCTGACCTTCTCCATGCCATGGAGACGCTCTGCCAACTGAGCTACAGCCCCTTGCGACCGCCTGAGACTACCGAGCCGCCTCTTCGCCGCCAACCCGTTCATCCTCGATCACGTCCAGCAACGCGGCCATCTCGCGCCGGAAGCGGCGCAGCTCGACCCGGTGCTCGCTCGTCAGCGCGGCGAGCTTGGCCTCGCCGGCGGGCGTCAAGGCCAACAGCACGCGCCGCGCGTCGTGGGGATCGGCGGTCCGCTCGATCAGCCCGTGCTCCACGGCGCGCACCACGAGCTCGCCGGCGGAGTGCAGGCGCAGCTGCAGCGACTCGGCGAGGTCGCTGGTCGAGGGCGGTCCGGCACCAGCGTGACCGCGGATCGCGAGCAGCAGCTGGTGGTGGTTGGGGGTGATCCCGGCGTCTCGGGCAGCTTGCTCGGAGAAGGCGAGGAACTGGCGCAGCGCAGCCCGGAACCCCGCGAGCGCCCGGTAGTCCGCGTCGGCCAGGGGACGGTCCGCATCGTTGGGCGCCCGGTGGTCCGCGCCGTCAACGGGGCGCTCGCCCGCGGACATCAATGCGCCTCCGCCGCCGGCGACGCACGTTCCACGTCGATCGGCTGCACGATCGGCGGGTCCGCATGATCCGCACCGCCCGCATCGTCGACGCCGAGGCGGCGCTGCTGGGTGTGGATGAGGTGGACGCCCGACGTCAGCACGAGGCTGATGATCGCCGCGACGAGCACCGACGGGAGCACCGCCAAGCCGGCCATCTCGGTGACGACGAGGGTCGAGCCGAGCGGGGTCTTCGTGACCCCCACGTTGCAGGCCACCATCAGCGCCGCCGCGAACACGAAGCTGTTGCCGCCCGGCAGATGGCCCTCGGTGAGGCGTCCGAGGCAGAAGCCGACGAAGAACAGCGGAATGATGAAGCCGCCTCGGAAGCCGGTCGCCACGGCCACCGCCGAGGAGGCCAGCTTCATCGCCGCGGCGAGCGCCAGCGTGCCGATGACGACCCGGTGGTCGAGCAGCTGGTCGATCTGGGCCTCCCCGTTCGTCAGCGCGTACGGCGAGGCGATCGCCATCAACCCCATCGCCAGTCCGCCCAGTGCCGGCCGCATCGACGGCGGCACCGCGCCGACGGCACGCCGCAGGCCGATCGTCAGGTAGGTGAACGCGATTGCGACGATCGCGCCGACTGCGCCGGCCACCACGGCCCAGCCGTAGTCACCGGCGCGCAGGTCGCCGAGGGGTGGGAAGTGCCACAGCGGACCGAGCCCGACCACTCGCGCCGCGGCGCCGATCGCGTAGCCGCACAGCGAGCCGGCGATCGCCGGCATCAGCGCTTCGTAGTACTCCATGCCGCGGCGGTGGAGGATCTCCAGGGCGAACAACGCCGAGCCGAGGGGCGCCCCGAACAGCACCGTGAACCCGGCCGCCATGCCGGTGATCGCGATCATCCGCACCTGATCGCGCGGGAGCGACGCCCGTCGTCCGATGAGCGACCCGAGGGTGCCCGTCGTCGTCACGAGCGGGGCTTCGGGGCCGAGCGACCCCCCGACGCCGACGCACAGCAACGACGCCGGGATCAACGACCGCAGGCCGCGCACCTCGTTCGGGCCGCCGAGCACGTGGATGTTGCCGACGAGCAGCTCGACGTCGTCCGGCGCACCCAGCCAGCGCACCAGCAGGGCCACGGCCACGCCGACGCCGCCCATCAGCGGGAGGTGGGCCCAGACGCTCCAGTGGCTCGGGCCGAGCACGTCGGTCAGGCCGCGCACGGCCCACAGGTAGGCAGCGCCCACGGCCCCGCCGGCGAACCCCGCGCCGACCACGGCGAGCACGATTCGGCGGTTGGCGAGCGCAGGGATCCGGAGCATGCCAATAGATCGTACTGCGATCTATTGGCGGAGGCGCCTCACTCGGACGAGGTGACCGGCTCCGAGTCGCCGGCCGAGGGCGTGTCGTCGGCGCGCCAGTCGACCTTGGGGACGTCGCGGTAGAGGCGCTCGATCTCGTAGTAGGCACGGATCTCGTCGCTGAACACGTGCACGACGACGTCGCCGAAGTCGATCAGCACCCACTGCTGCTCCGTGGCGCCCTCGATGCGCAGCGGCGAGCGTCCGTGGGCGACCTTCACGGCCTGCTCGATCTCGTCGACCAGCGACCGCACGAGCCGGCGGTTCGAAGCACTCGTGATCACGAAGTACTCCGTGATCGCGAGGACGTCGCCGACGGCGAAGACGACGACATCGCCGCCCTTCTTGTCGTCCGCGGCGCGCGCGGCGGTGCGCGCCAGCGTGATCGACGGCACCTCGTTGACGATGTCGTGGGCCATGGTCAGCTCCCCGTTCCCGTTGGTGCGCCGTCGGCGGCGGCGATCGTGGTGCTGGTGGTGACCGGCGTCGTCACGGTCTGGGTGCTCGCCAGGAAGTCGTTGCCCAGGACGATCGTCGCATCCACGCCGTCGGGCTGCGAGGTCGGCGTGCCGTACGAGAAGTCCCCGAAGTACGGCTTGAGGCCGTCGGTCGCGCTCTTCGACGATTCGTCGTAGACGAACAGCTGGGTCGAGTCCTGCGCGTTCCCGGTGAGGTCGACCGAGGCGATGTTCTCGCCGAGGTACAGCAGCACCGAGATCGCTTCCTTGACCTTCGCCTCCGAGCCGGACGGGGCGACGACCCGGATCGCCAGCCCAGCGGCCGGTCGCGACATCGAACCGGGTGCGATGCTGGCGAAGACGAGGATCTCCTCGGAGCGGTCGAGCAACGCGACGTCCGTGTCCTGGACGCCCGGAGCGTCCGCCGGGAACGCGCCGAGCGGGAGCCCGCGGGCGCCGACCTGCCCGGCGTACAGGTGGGCGACGAGGTCCTGGAAGCTGGTGACGGTCGGTGAGAGCGTGTCGCCGGGCTTGCCGGCGCCGATGCTCGTCGCCACGGCGCTCCACACCGCCTCGATGTTCGGGGTGCGCGCGGCTTCGTCCACGGTGGACGACAGCGCCGTGAGCACCTGCACGGCGTCGGGCGCGGGCATCGCCCGCTGACCGCGGTTGAACACGACCGTGGTCGTGCCGCGGGCGTCGGCGACGACCGTGCGCGGCAAGGTGACGTCGACGGGCGACACCGGCAGCAGCACGCCGGCCGCCTGTGCGGGATCGTCCACGGAGAAGTAGTCGACGCTCATGCTCAGCGTCGATTCCAACGCCTGCACCAGGCCGGTTGCGCCGTCGCTGGCGTAGGCGTCGCGCAGCGTCAGCCGTTCCTGGCCGATGCCCTGGGTCGAATCGGCGTTGACGGGCACCGAGACGATGCTGCCGCCCGAGAGCGACGGCGCGAGCACGAACACGGCGACGGACGTCAGCGTGTTCGCACCGTCCACCGTCGCGAACATGGCCGTCGGCGTGTCGGGCACCGCGTCGACCGGCAGCCCGGCGTCGGCGCGCTTGGCCGCCGTGTACTTGCGGATCGCGTCGGTGCCCTTGACGAACAGCAGCACCGCAGCGATGACGACCACCACGGTGGCGCCGAGCATCGTGAGGGTCCGCCGTCGGCGGAGGCCGGAGAGCGCCGTCACGCGGCGACCCGATAGAGCCCGCTGCGGGCGATCACCTCGAGCACCGGCTCGGTGAGCAGGTAGTCGAGGGGGCGACCGTCGTGGAAGCGGGCACGCAGGTCAGTGCTCGACACCTCCAGGCGCGGGACCTCCACACGCGTCCATGCGAACCCCTTGGGCAGGATCACCGGTGCCCCGGGTCGGTCGACGACGACGAGCGACGAACGGGCGACGACCTCGTCGTAGCGGCTCCACGTGGTGATGCCGGCGGCTGCGTCGTCGCCGACGATGGTGAACAGCTCGGCGCCGGGGTGCTCCCTGTGCAGCGCCGCCAACGTGTCGGCGGTGTAGCTCGGGCCCCCGTGATCGATCTCGTGGCGACCGGCCACGAGTCCCTCGACGTCGCGCACGGCCGCCTCGACCATCGCCAGGCGTTCCTC
>JAODBQ010000533.1 GCA_025464045.1 Ilumatobacteraceae bacterium | reverse complement strand
GCTCCCGCAAGGAATTCACCGAGCTCGCCCGCAAGGCCGAGTCGCTCGGATACTCGACGCTGTTCGTCCCCGACCACCTGCACGAGGGGTACGGACCGATCACCGCGATGGCCACGGCTGCGGCCGCCACCTCGACCCTCGTCGTCGCGCCGATGGTGTTCGCGTGCGACTTCCGTCATCCGGCCATCCTGTCCCGTGAGCTCGCCTCGATCGACGTGCTGTCCGGGGGGCGCCTCGAGGTCGGACTCGGCGCCGGCTACAACCCGCTCGACTACTCCCGTTCCGGGGTCGTCCAGGATCCGCCCGGGATCCGCGTCGACCGACTGATCGAGCACGTGCACGTGCTGCGCGGGCTGTTCGGCGAGGGCTCGTTCTCCTTCACCGGCGAGCACTACCGCATCGACGACCTCGACGGCACGCCGAAGCCGTTCCGGCGGGGTGGTCCACCGATCCTGATCGCGGGCGGCGGGTCGCGGATGCTCACCTTCGCCGCGCAGCACGCCGACATCATCGGCGTCAACCCGTCGCTGCCGGGCCGGCCCGACGCACGCAGCGCGCACGACGCGCTCGCGCCGAGCATCGATCGCAAGTTCGACCTGATCCGCGACGTCGCCGGTGAACGACTCCCCGCGCTGGAGTTCAACGCCTGGATCTCGGTCGCCCAGGTCACCGACGACCGCGCCGGCGTCGGCGAACGCCTCAGCGCGCGGTTCGGCGCGAGCGGCGCGGACGTGCTGCGTTCGCCGGTGGTGCTCGTCGGCTCCGTCTCCCAGATCGTCGACACGCTGCTCGAGCGCCGCGACCACTGGGGCTACTCGTACGTCGCCCTGCAGGGCGATCAGGTCGACGCGTTCGCGCCGGTCGTGGCCGAGCTCGCCGGCCGCTGACACGCTGCTTCCCGGCGTTCCCGGCGCACTCCGGCGCTCCCTCGGCGACCGGTCAGCGCGTGGCCGAGGACGGCTCGGTCAGATCGTGACCGGTACGGCCAGGTGGCGCGGCCGCCAGCCCAGCCAGCCGTTCAGTCCAGCCGTTCAGTCCGGCGAGTCAGTCCAGCGAGTCGTAGTCGGTTTCGCCAGGGAGGGCAACGCCACGCATCGCGCCGCCCTCACCCCAGCGGATCTTGGGGAGGATCGTCGGGGGGGTGCCGATCTCGCGCCCGGCGGCGAGTGCGGCATCGGCATTGTCGAACGCGGCCACGAACTCGAGGTTGGCGATCGTCGGGGGCATCATCCCCATGTCCCCCGCCCGCTGCCGCTCGAGCGCGTCCACCGGGCGCACCCACTCGCTGGCGATCGTCTCGGTGTCGTCGTGCGACGAGGTCTGGCCGCTCGGGGCGACGGCGAGGAAGAAGCGGGTGTCGAACCGGCGCGGCGCCTCGCCCTTCGGCGTGATCCAGTGGGCGACGTACGCCATCCGGTCCGTGGCCAGGCGCAGCCCGTGCTCGTCGCAGAGTGCGTGGATGTTGACGGTGCCGTCGTGGACCGCCTCGCGGTGGACGAGTGCCGGGTGCCCGTCCGCGATCAGCCGGCCGTCGGGCTCCTCGACGAGCAGCACGCCGGCCTCCTCGTAGCACTCCCGGATCGCGGCGACGAGGAACGCCTCGTCCCCCTCCCCGTCAGCGGGGTCGACCTTGCCGCCCGGGAAGACGTACATGCCGCTGGCGAAGACCGCGCTCGTCGTGCGGCGCAGCATGAACACCTCGATCCCGGTGTCGGTGTCGCGGAGCAGCATGACGGTGGCGGCGGGCCGGACGGGCACGTCGTCGGGGCGAAGGGTCTCGGCCATCGCGGCGACCGTACCGCGAGTGGCCCGTCCGCTTCGCATAGTGTCAGCCGTCGTGCTGGTGTGGATGGACCTCGAGATGACCGGGTTGGATCCCATCAGGAACGTGATCGTCGAGATCGCCACGATCATCACCGACGACGATCTCGAGATCGTCGCCGAGGGCCCGGACCTCGTCGTGCACCAGGACGACGACGCGCTGGCGCTGATGGAGCCGGTGGTGTTCGAGATGCACACCAAGAGCGGCCTGCTGCCCGCCATCCGCAGCTCCGCGGTGTCGCTCGCGGACGCCGGCGCGCAGACGATGGCGTTCCTCGCCGAGCACGTCACCGCGCCGCGCACCGTCCCGCTGTGCGGCAACTCGATCGGCACCGACCGGCGGTTCCTCGCCGCCCACCTGCCCGAGATCGAGGACTACCTGCACTACCGCAGCGTCGACGTGAGCAGCATCAAGGAGCTCGCCAGGCGCTGGTACCCGGACTTCAACCGCGGCCGCCCGCACAAGCACGGCAACCACCGCGCCCTCGACGACATCCGCGAGAGCATCGAGGAACTGCGCTGGTACCGGGAGCGGTTGTTCGTGCGCGAGCTCGCCCCGCTGCCGGACCCGGCACCCCCGCTCGACCCTGCGTGACAGACGACACAGCGCTCCCAAACCCACAAATCGGTTGACGGCAGGCGCGGCCACGTGGTTCATTGTTGGGCGACCGCCACATCGGGGACGGTCGACGCACCCACGACGGGTACGAAGCAGATCAGCAGATTCGAATCCGGACACCCTCCGGCGACACGGAAAGTAGCCAGCCAATGACCAGCACGCTCACCGCACGTCAGGTAGCCGCACCGGCTCCCGGCGCGCGCCTGTGCTCCTCCGGTCATGGTTACCAGTGGCGCGCCCAGGTGGACCTCGGGATGAAGCTCGCATTCATGCCGGAGATCAACACCACCAAGCGTCCCGCCCGACGCCTCGGGAAGCGATCGACGTAGACCACGTCGCAAGCACCCTCCGAGGCCGTCGGGATCCCAGGATCCCGGCGGCCTTTCGCTTTTTCCGCATCTACTTCCGCCGTCCGAGAAGGAAACACGACATGTACGCCACGAACATCCTCGACAGCACCACGAACCGCCACCAGCCCGTCGTCAACGCCAACGACAACGACCACGCCGGTCGCCACGACACCGAGACGCTCGACGTCGACGAAGTCTTCGACGAGATCGTCTTCGACGAGATCGTCTTCGACGAGATGGCCGACGAGGAGATCGTCGACGACGACGCCCTCACGCCAGTCACCCTGCGCACCCCGCAGGCGCGGTGCGCCGACGGTCACGGCACGCTCACCCACCTGTTCTTCTCGGACATCCCGCTCGACACGGCCCGCGCCAAGGCGATCTGCAGCAAGTGCGCACTCACGTCGAACTGCCTCGACAACGCGCTCGAGCGCGCCGAACCGTGGGGCGTCTGGGGAGGCGAGCTGATCGAGAACGGTCGGGTCGTGCTCAACAAGCGGCCACGTGGTCGTCCACCCAAGCACCCCCGGCCGGTGGTGGTCATCGACGAAGTCCCGATCCCACCCCACCTCGTCGCCTGAACGATGCACCCGGACGTTCCGCCACGGCGGGTCGGCCGGGCGCATCGCGGGCGCGCATCCTCCGGTCCGGGGCAACGTTGATCGACCCCCGGACTGCAGCGGACGCGGTCCCTGCCGCCGGTGCCCCCCGACGGCGGCAGGGACACGCGGACCGCCGAGCGTGACCCGCCACTAGCCTGGCCGCTCGTGAAGGTGCGCAAGCGGCTGCTGTTCGGCTCGCTCACGGTTGCCGCGATCGCCTCGCTCGCGATCGGGTACGCGATCAGCGACACGAGCACGGCGAGCCCGGGCGACGCCGTCAACATCGACAAGGACCACCAGCTCGACCAGCCGTCGCTGAACACGAACGCGGCGGTGCAGGGCACGCCGCTGCCGCACGTGGACGTGCGCACCGAGGCCGGCGATGCGTTCTCGACCGCCGACCTGCTGCAAGGTCAGCCGTTGGTCGTCAACTACTGGACCTCGACCTGCGTCCCGTGCATGAAGGAGCTGCCGGACTTCGTCGCCGCGCACGACCAGTACGGCGACAAGGTCCGCTTCGTGGGCATCGACGCCGTCGCGCCGACGGAGTCCGAGGTGCAGTTCGCGAAGGACCGCGGCGTCGACTACGAGCTGCTGTACGACGGCGACGGCCGCTTCGCCACCGCGGCCGGCCTCCACACGCAACCGGTGACGCTGTTCGTCGCCCGCGACGGGACGATCGTCGTGCAGACCGGTCAGATCGATCTGGCCACGATCCAGCGCAACGTGCAGAGCCTGCTGTCGTGATCGCCATCGATGCCCGCTTGGCGTCGTCGTTCTCCAACGGGCTGCTTGCCGCGGTGAACCCCTGCGGGTTCGCGCTCCTGCCGACCTACCTCCTCTATTTCCTCGGGATGGAGAGCCTGCGACCCGGCGCAGAACGTTCGTCGATCCGGCGCGCGCTGACGGTGAGCGCCGCCGTGTCGGGCGGGTTCCTGCTCGTGTTCGTCGTGATCGGTGCGATCTACAAGTGGTCGACGAGCTGGTTCGTGGACAAGTCGCAGTGGATCTCGCTGGCGATCGGCATCGCGCTCGTCGTCCTCGGCGTGGCGATGATCTTCGGCTTCCGCATCCCGTTCACGACACCGAAGCTCGACATCGGCCGGCGCGACCGCACGGTGCGTTCGATGTTCGTGTTCGGCATCGCCTACGCGGTCGCGTCGATCGGGTGCACGATCGGCTTGTTCACCGGTGTCGTGCTCGGCACGGTGAGCACCGACGGCATCGTCCGCGGCGTCGTCGCGATCGGGCTCTACGGGTTGGGGATGGCGCTGATCGTGACGGGCCTCACGGTGACCCTGGCGATGGCCAACACCGCGCTGCTCGCCGTGCTGCGCAAGGGGATGGCGGTGTTCGAGTACCTCGCCGGCGTGTTCGTGCTCCTCACCGGTCTGTACCTGTCGTGGTACTGGTACAACAGCATCAGCGAGCGCGGCAGCGACCGGGTCATCACCAAGGCCACGTCCTGGCAGGAGTCGCTCGCGTCGTTCATCCAGCGCAACCAGACCGCCGTCGTCGTGGCTGCGTGCATCGCGATCGGCGGCGCGATCGTGGCGGCCGCACTGCTGCGACGTCAGCCGACGCCGGAACCGGGCTGACGATGGCCGACGCGACGCACCGGCCGTTCGCCGAGCTGCTCGCGACGCCGGGCGTCGCCGAGGAGGTCGTGCTGCGCAGCACGTTCGGGTTCATGGCGTACCACGGCGGCTCGCTCGAGGAGATGACCGACGTCATCGCTGCCGCCGCCGCCGAGCGCTGCGGGGCGAGCCTGTACACCGTCCGCCAGCCGCCCGACCTCAACTGGCACATCCCGTCGCACAAGGTCGCACCGGACGAGTCCCCGGCACTGGCGAGGTTCCTCGAGCACGTCGACGTGGTCGTCACCGTGCACGGCTTCGGACGCCGCGGCCTGTTCACCTCGCTGCTCCTCGGTGGCCGCCACCGCGAGCTCGCCGAGCACGTCGGCGCGGCACTGCGCTGCGCGCTGCCCGCCTACGAGATCGTCACCGAACTGGAGCGGATCCCCAGCGACCTGCGCGGGATGCACGCGACGAACCCGGTGAACCTCCCCCGCCGCCAGGGTGTGCAGATCGAGCTCCCGCCGCGCGTGCGCGGATCGACGCCGATGTGGGCCGACTGGGAAGGCCCCGGCCTGACCCCGCACACCGAGGCGCTCGTCGACGCGCTGGCCTCGGCCGCGGCGGGCTGGGACACCGCGACCGTCGCAGCTTCCACGACGTAGCCCATCCGCAGCGGGCCGGGCGTCAGGGCGCGAGGCGGGCGATCGCCCACGGATCGGCCCGGGCGGGACGCGTGTAGCGGATGCGGTCGTGCAGCCGGCTGGGGCGGCCCTGCCACAGCTCGATCATCGTCGGGTCCAGCCGCCATCCGCCCCAGTGCTCCGGGCGCGGGACGGGTTCCCCTGCGAACTTCGCCTCGAGCTCGTCGACGCGCAGCTCCAGCACCGCCCGATCGACGATCGGTTGCGACTGGGGTGATGCCCACGCCCCGATCTGCGACGACCGTGGCCGGCTGGCGAAGTACGCGTCGCTCTCCGCCGCCGACACCCGTTCGACGAGGCCGACGACGCGCAGCTGGCGGTGCAGCTGCAGCCACGTGAACAGCATCGATGCCCGCGGGCGGGCGGCGAGCTGACGGCTCTTGTCGGAGTCGTAGTTGGTGAAGAAGACGAAGCCCTCGGCGTCGACACCGCGGGCGAGCAGGTAGCGCGTCTGCGGGAAGCCCTCGTCGTCGACGGTGCCGAGCACGAACGCGTTCGGCTCCACGCAACCGGCCTCCACCGCCTGGCCGTACCAGTGCTTCCACTGCTCGATCGGATCGTCGTCGACGTCGGCGACGTCGAGACCGGCGCTCTCGTAGTCGGCGCGCCGGCGGGCGAGCGCGGCGAGCGCGGCCGACGGATCCGCGCCGATGCTCACCGCGACGCGACCCCCCGCGGCTCGATGCTGACCGCACCGCGCATGTACGGATGGAGCACCGCGGGCACCGCGACCGAACCGTCGGGCCGGCGGAAGTTCTCGACGATCGCCGCCCACACCCGCGGCACCGCGAGTGCGGAGCCGTTGAGCGTGTTGGCGACGTGGGTGCCCCTCTGACCGGCGACCTTGTAGCGCAGGTCGGCGCGGCGCGCCTGGTAGTCGCTGAACCAGCTCACCGAACTGACCTCCAGCCACGCGTCGCAGCCCGGCGCGTACACCTCGATGTCGAAGCTGCGATGGTGGCTCTGACCGAGGTCGCCCGTGCAGATCTCGATGATCCGGTACGGCAGACCGAGCCCGTCGATCAGCGCCTCGGCCCGCGACAGCAGCTCCGGCAACATCTGCGCACCCTGCTCGGGCGTGGTCACGGCGAGTATCTCGACCTTGTCGAACTCGTGCGTGCGCAGCATCCCGCGCGTGTCGCGTCCGGCCGAGCCGGCCTCGCGTCGGTAGCTCGGGCTGTAGGCCATCAGCCGCATCGGCAGGAGCTCGGCGTCGAGCACCTCACCGGCGTACAGCGAGGTCAGCGGGACCTCGGCGGTGGGGATGCACCACAACCCGTCGCGCTCGATCGCGAACGCGTCGTCGGCGAACTTCGGCAACTGCCCGGTGGCGGTGAGCGTGGCGGTGGTGACGAGCGACGGCGGGCGGATCTCCTCGAACGCGTCGGCGTTGCGGTCCAGCGCGTACTGGCACAGCGCCCGCGACAGCGTTGCGCCGAGACCGCGCTGCATCGTGAACATCGCCCCGCTGATCTTCGTCGCCCGTTCGTTGTCGAGGATGCCCAACGCCGCCGCGGTCTCCCAGTGCGGGACCCGCTGGTGGTCGGCGAACGAGTCCGGGAGGTGCACGGGCCCCTTGATCACCGGGTTGTCGCCGTCGCTCGTGCCGTCGGGCGCGTCCGGATGGGGCAGGTTGGGGATCCGCAGCAGCAACTGGTTCAGCTCGCGCTGCAGGACGTCGTGCTCGTTGTCGAGCAGCTGCTCGTGATCACCGAGCGCACGGCTGCGCTTCTGGAGCACCTCGGCGCCCTCGGTGTCGCCGGCGCGACGGAGCTGACCGACCTGCTTGGACAGCTCGTTGACCTCGGCCCTGGTCGCGTCGCGTCGCGCCGTGATGTCGCGCGTGCGACCGTCCAGCACGATCGCACGGTCGAGCTGTGCGAGGACCTCCGCGCTGTGGCGGCGGGCGAGTGCCGCACGGAGCGCGTCGGGCTGGGTGCGGAGCAGGCGAACGTCGATCACAGTCGCATCAGGCTAACCGCGCGCCCTAGGTTGCAGCCGTGGGTTCGAGCGCGACGACGACGCCAGACGTCGCCGTCGAGGTCGAGGCGCTGACGGTCCGCTACGGCGAGCTCGTTGCCGTCGACGCCGTGTCGTTCGTCGCCCGCCGCGGCGACGTGACCGCGGTGCTGGGGCCGAACGGCGCCGGCAAGACGAGCACGATCGAGGTGTGCGAGGGCTATCGCCATGCGAGCGGTGGATCGGTGCGGATCCTCGGCCTCGACCCGGGCCGCGACCAACGGCGCCTCAGTGAGCGGATGGGAGTGATGCTCCAGGAGGGCGGGGTGTATCCGAGCGTCCGCGTGCTCGACGCCGTGCGCCACTACGCCGCACTCGCCGGCAAGGGCGCCGACCCGGTCGCCCTCGTCGAGCGCGTCGGGCTCACGGGTCGGTCGCGCGCCTCGTGGCGACGCCTCAGCGGCGGCGAGAAGCAGCGCCTGTCGCTCGCGCTCGCGCTCGCGGCGCGCCCCGACGTGGCGTTCCTCGACGAGCCGACCTCGGGGGTCGACGTCAACGGGCGGGACACGATCCGGGCGATCATCCGCGACCTCGCCGCGGACGGGTGCGCGGTCGTGCTCGCCACGCACGAGCTCGACGAGGCCGAGCGCGTGGCCGATCGCGCCGTGATCTTCGACGGGGGCAAGGTGATCGCCGACGGCACGCTCGCCGAGCTGCGCAGTGGCCACGACGAGATCCGGTTCCGTAGCAGCCCGGACCTCGACCTCGTCGAGCTCGCCGCGGCCATCGGCATGGCGGCCAGGCGGATCGGCGCCGACGAGTACGTGATCGACGCGCCGCCACACCCGCGGCTGATGGCCGAGCTCGCTGGTTGGCTGGCCGACCAGGGCCATCCGCTCGACGACGTCCGCGGCGGGGCCCAGCGACTCGAGGACGTCTTCCGTCGCCTCACCGCTGGCGGCGCCGTCGACCGCGACGACGGTGCCAGCGCCGGTGCCGGCCGCGGATGAACCGGCTGCTGGTCCAGCTGAAGATGGAGGTGGTGCTCATCGTGCGCAACGGCGAGCAGCTGCTGCTGACGTTGGTCATCCCCGTGCTGCTGCTGGTGTTCTTCAGCCTGGTCGACGTGCTGCCGACGGACACGAAGGACCCCGTCGACTTCCTGGCCCCGGGCATCCTCGCCCTCGCGGTGATGAGCACCGCGATGGTCAGCCTCGGCATCGGCACCGGCTTCGAGCGCACCTACCACGTGCTCAAGCGGCTCGCCACGACGCCGCTCGGCCGGCCGCGCCTGATCGCCGCGAAGATCATCGCGGTGGTCACGGTCGAGCTGCTGCAGTTCGCGGTGCTGATCCCGGTCGCCTACGCCGTCGGTTGGCGACCGGGCGCACCGAACTGGGCGGCTGCGGCCGGCGCGGTCATCGTCGGCACGCTCGCGTTCGCCGGGATCGGCCTGACGATGGCGGGACGGCTGCGCGGGGAGATCAACCTCGCCGCGCAGAACGGGCTGTACCTCGTGCTCCTGCTGCTCGGCGGGATGGTGATCCCGTTCGCCAAGCTCCCCGGCCCGATCCGTGCCGTGGCCCACGCCCTGCCGTCGGGCGCGCTGGCCGACGTGCTGCGCGCCGCGCTCGCCCACCAGGGCACGCATCCGACGTCGTCGTGGCTCGTGCTCGCTGCCTGGGCCGTCGTGGCTCCGGTCGTGGCCGCGATGCTGTTCCGCTGGGACTGAGCGGTTCCGGCCGGGGCTGTCCTCAGCGAGACGAGATCGGGGCGCTCTCGCGGGTGACCGGCACCCGGTCGCGCGGCACCCAGTCGGCGGTCGCGGTCGGGGATGTCCCCGCCGCCGACGTGCCCGCCGCGGTCGACGAGGGGAAGGCCGTGGCGATGCCGTTGTTGCCGGCGCCGGTGCGTCGGTAGGTGGCCTCCTCCTTCCAGTTCGTCCCGAACCGCTT
>JAODBQ010000286.1 GCA_025464045.1 Ilumatobacteraceae bacterium | reverse complement strand
ACTACCTCCGCGACAACATGGCCATGTCGCTGGACGAGAAGGTGCAGCGGGGCCACAGCTTCGCCATCGTCGACGAGGTCGACTCGATCCTCGTCGACGAGGCCCGCACGCCGCTCATCATCAGCGGCCGCGTGGCCGACGCGGCCAAGCTCTACTACCGGTTCGCGTCGATCGTGCGGGGGCTGCAACGCGACGTGCACTACGACGTCGACGAGGAGAAGCGCATCGTCGCGCCCACCGAGGATGGTGTGCACGCCGTCGAACGCGCGCTCGGCGTCGACAACCTCTACGACGAGCTCTCGTCGAATCTGGTCCACCAGATGACCGCTGCGTTGCGCGCCAAGGAGCTGTACAAGCGCGACAAGGACTACATCATCCAGGGCGGCGAGGTGAAGATCGTCGACGAGTTCACCGGTCGCATCCTCGAGGGCCGGCGCTGGTCGGAGGGGCTGCACCAGGCCGTCGAGGCCAAGGAGGGGGTGAAGATCAAGGAGGAGAACCAGACGCTCGCCACGATCACCCTCCAGAACTACTTCCGGATGTACGACAAGCTCGCCGGGATGACCGGTACCGCCCAGACAGAGGCGGCCGAGCTGATGAACACCTACAGCCTCGCCGTGGTGCCGATCCCGACGAACAAGCAGGTCGTGCGCGCCGACCAGGCCGACCTGATCTACAAGGCGGAGGGCCCGAAGTTCGAGTCCGTGGCCGACGACATCGCCGAGAAGTACGGCCGCGGCCAGCCGGTGCTCGTCGGCACGATCAGCGTCGAGAAGAGTGAGCACCTGTCCCGGTTGCTCGCCAAGCGCGGCATCCCGCACGAGGTGCTCAACGCCAAGCAGCACGCCCGTGAGGCGCAGATCATCACCCAGGCCGGGCGCCTGCAGGCGGTCACCGTCGCCACGAACATGGCCGGTCGCGGCGTGGACATCGTGCTCGGCGGCAACCCCGAGGGCCTGGCCCGGCAGGCGGTGATCAACGAGGGCGTCTCGCCCGACCTGCTCATCGACGACTTCACCATGCCGGTGCCGCTCGCCGAGATGCCCGAGGAGTTCCGCAACGACCGCGCCACTGCGCTGGCGCGCTACGACCAGCTGCTCGCCGAGTTCAAGACGCAGTGCCAGGCCGAAGGCGACGAGGTGCGCGCGCTCGGCGGGCTGTACGTGCTCGGCACCGAGCGCCACGAGAGCCGGCGCATCGACAACCAGTTGCGCGGCCGCTCGGGCCGCCAGGGCGACCCGGGCGAGAGCCGGTTCTACCTCAGCCTGGACGACGAGCTGATGCGACTGTTCGCCACCGGCGCGCTGAGCTGGGTGATGGGCCGCGCCCTGCCCGACGACGAGGCGATCGAGGCGAAGATGGTCACCAAGGCCATCGAGCGCGCGCAGACCACCGTCGAACAGCGCAACGGCGAGGTCCGCAAGAACGTGCTCAAGTACGACGAGGTGATGAACGAGCAGCGCAAGGTGATCTACCAGCGCCGCGATCAGATCCTCGCGGGTCTCGACCTCAAGTCCGCGGCCATGGAGTACCTCGCCGAGGCCGTCAACTCGTTGCTCGAGGCGCACTGCCAGAGCGTCGCCGACGACGAGTGGGACCTCGACGGGCTCGTCAAGGAGCTGAAGACGTTCTGGCCGAACGACATCACCACCGCGCAGCTCGAGGGCGCCGGCAACACCGACAAGATGTACGACCTCGTGATGGCCGACGCATCGTCCTACTACGACAAGCGCGAGGCCGAGCTCGGCTCCGAGGTCATGCGCGACGTCGAGCGACAGGTGATGCTGCGGATCATCGACCAGCGCTGGCGCGAGCACCTCGAGGAGATGGACTACCTCCAGGAGGGCATCAACCTGCGGGCCATGGGCCAGGTCGATCCGCTCACCGAGTGGCAGCGTGAGGGCTTCGACATGTTCGGGGCGATGATGAAGGGGATCGCCCAGGATTTCGTGCGTTACGTGATGCACGTCCAGGTCATCCGCCAGGACGCGCCGGCCACGACCGTGCGCAACGTGCAGACGACCTCCAGCGAGGACGAGCCCACCGGCAGCGGGTTCGCCGCGGCAGCGTCCGCGGCGGCCGCCGCCGGCGAGCTCGCCCCCGAGGTCGCCGCGTCCGCGGCGCAAGCGCCGACCGCCACCAAGCAGCAGACGATCGTCAAGGACGAGTGGTCGAAGACGTCGCGCAACGCCCCGTGCCCGTGCGGCAGCGGCAAGAAGTTCAAGATGTGCCACGGGCGCAGCAGCTGATGGTCGGGGAACGGCTCGTCGCTGGCGCGTTCCTCGCCACCTGATCCCCGTCTCGACGCATGCGTGACTACACCGATGACCTGAAAGAGCTGCGCCGTCGTCTCGGCGAGGCTGAGGGTTACCTGAAGATCGAACCGAACAGGGTCAGGCTCAGCGAGCTCGAGTTCGAGGTCGGGCGGCCTGACCTGTGGGACGACCCGGAGCTGGCCAAGAAGATCAACGCCGAGTACGCCGCGATCCGCGACGACCTCGCCGCCTACGACGCGCTCGCCCAGGACCTCGACGACACCGAGGTCCTCCACGAGATGGCCCGTGAGGTGGACGACGCGTCGCAGGAGACCGACATCGACGCCGCGATCGCCTCGATCACCGCTCGGCTCGACGATCTCGACCTGCGCAGCCTGTTCACCGGTGAGCACGACGAGCTCGACTGCATCGTCCAGATCAATGCCAAGGACGGCGGAGTCGACGCCCAGGACTGGGCCGAGATCTTGTTGCGGATGTACAACCGTTGGGCCGAACGACGCGGCTTCCGATGCGAGATCGACGACATCAGCCAGGGGACCGAGGCCGGGATCATGTCGGCCGAGTTCACGATCAGCGGGCGCTACGCGTACGGGCTGATGACCGGCGAGCGCGGCACCCATCGGCTCGTGCGGATCAGCCCGTTCGACAACCAGGGCCGCCGCCAGACCAGCTTTGCCGCGGTGCAGGTCTGGCCCGTGCTCGAAGA
>JAODBQ010000270.1 GCA_025464045.1 Ilumatobacteraceae bacterium | reverse complement strand
TCGAAGTGGGCCGTGCGGGGGATGACGAAGGTGGCCGCGAAGGAGCTCGGCCGCTACGGCATCCGGGTCAACAGCATCCACCCCGGCCTCATCGCCACCCCGATGACGGCGGACTTCCCGATGGTCGTCGACGAGGCGAAGCGCCGCAAGAACGAGCGGCTCACCCCACTGACGCGCATCGGCACACCGGAGGACATCGCCAACATGGCGCTGTTCCTGGCGAGCGAGGCCTCCAGTTACTGCACCGGTCAGGAGTTCGTCGTCGACGGCGGCGTCCACGGCTGACACGTCGCGCCTCGGAAACGTGTATCCGCCAGCGACGACCGCGCGTCGTTGCAGCGTTCACACGATCAAGAGGAGCTTCGAATGGGATTCCCCGTAGCCGGCGGTGTCGGCCTCGCGACCGAGACGGACGGCGGTACCGGTGGGCCGCTCGTGCCCGTCGACTACTTCCCCGACATGCTGCGCGAAGCAGCGCAGCAGGCCTGGTCGCAGTACCACGACGAGCTCACCACCCAGCTCGGCCAGCTGCTCGGCACCGGCGACCTGATCACCTCTGGGATCACGTTGTACGACATCGACGTCAACATCGCCGACGACGTCGCGCTGAGCATCGACCGCGACGACAGCGGCGACCTGCTCGTGCACCTGACCACCGGCGGCTGCTCGATCAGCGCCACCTCGACACAGCCAACGGTGCTCGGCAAGTGGGCGGATCCGCGATTCTCGTTCGACTTCGCGCTCGAACTCACCTACCGCATCGACCTGCCCCCGACGACCGGCGCACTGCACGCGACCGGCTTCACCCACATCCGGGTCCTGTCGCCGCACATCGACTCGCAGAACCTCGTCGCCGACGTGGTGTTCGTGTTCAACGACATCTGGGCGTTCTTCTTCGGCGACGGACTCGTGCAGGTGCTCGAGCAGTTCATCGCCGGCACCGACTTCGCGTCGTTCGTCAACCCGCAGCTGACGCCGCTCAACGACAAGCTGCAGGAGCTCGCGGGACAAGGCTTCTGGTTCCTCACCGCCGTCGTCGACCGGCTCGACGGACAGGGCGGTCTCCATGGGCTCAGCCTCCCCGGGGCCCCTGCCGACCGCCTCGACCTGATGCTCGTCGCCCGCGGCTACGACCGCAGTGGCACGATCGAGGGCGACATCACCTGGCCGGCGGCGCTCGGCACGCCCGTGCTCCCCGGGGTGCGCGAGGCGCTGCGCGCCACGGACCGGTTGTTCGCCGACAACGCGATGGCAGCCGTCAGCTCGGCGACGACCACGCCCGCCGCTGCCGCCCGCGTGCGGCCTCGGCTCGTTGCGCCCGACGACGCGGTGTTCGTCACCGTCGCCGACGCGGTCGCGCTCAACCCACAGCCGCTCCCGCCGCACGACCGGTTCGTGACCGCGGCCCGCAACGTCGAGCTGCAGCATTCCGACGTCGAGCTGCGCGCCGGCGTCGCCTCACGCTTCATGTCGACGATCGGCGCCGAGAGCTTCACCCGCCTGGCCACGTTGTTCGAGGAGGGTCCGATCACGTTCGACGTCGCCGGCCTCGTGATGGTCCCGGGCGAACCGGGGCAGTTCGCGAGCACGCGCCGCGTCGGCCACATGGCCCGGATGACGATCCACGACGACGGCACGACGTGCCGCCGCCACTACGTGCTCGACCAGGTGCCGATCGGGTTCCCGATGCCGGTCGTCTGCTCGCTCGCCGGCGGGTGGGTCTGGTCGAGCGGCATCGACGTCGCCTGCACCCCCGACCACTGGGACGGCAACGTCACCGTCAGGCCGGCGATCCGCGTCGAGCAGCGCGTCGATGCGACGCGGGAGGAGGCGCCCGTCTTCGGCGTCGGCACCACGACCAGGTCCCGCACGCACACCATCGGCGAGCAGATCCGAGCCGTCCAGGCGGTCCATGCGTTCGACCGGGTGCACGAGGCACCGACGGTCCGGCGCACCGCGAGCGACACGATCGCCAACGAACTCGACCAGCATGGCGCACTGATCGACCTCGCGCTGACCCGTCACGATCCGATGGGCGCCGGCACCACACCGGGCATCGACTTCACGGTTGCCGAGCTCATCGCCCCCGTCATCCGCTGACGCGGGAGCGCGGCCCGACTACACCCCGCCGTTCTCGTGGATCGGATCGATCCACAGCACGGTGGCGGGCTTCTCCACCGGCTCGATGTCGAGGTTGACGACCACCGCCTCGTTGTCCGAACGGACCAGCACGCACTGCAGGGTCTCGTCAGCGCTGGCGTTGATCTCCTGGTGCGGCACGTACGGGGGGATGAAGATGAAGTCGCCGGGCCCGGCCTCGGCGGTGAACTCGAGGTGCTCGCCCCACCGCATCCGCGCCCGGCCGCTGACGATGTAGATCACGCTCTCCAGCGCCCCGTGGTGGTGCGCGCCGGTCTTGGCGTCGGGATGGATGTGCACCGTGCCGGCCCACAGCTTCTGCGCCCCGACGCGAGCCGCGTTGATCGCCGCCGCCCGGTTCATCCCCGGTGTCTGCGCGGTGTTGGTGTCGAGGCTGTCGCCGGGGATCACCTTCACACCGCTGTGACGCCACCCGTCGTCGGGCAGATCGTGGGTGGCCTCGGCGTCGTCCGGCATGGCTGCGAGGGTACCAATGGCGCCGTCGCCGATGCGGACCCCGGCGACACCGCCGAGCTGCCGTCGCAGTTCACCGCGCGCCGGATGCCGGTTCGCCGAGCTCCCCGGCGAACGCGCCGAGGCGCAGCTCCGCCGCAGGGCTCTGACCCCCACCGGCCAGGAACCGCTCCATCGCCGAACGGGCGCGCGGGTCGCCGAGCGTGCGGTTGAACGCCGCCGCCTCGGCCAGCAGATCGGCCTCGATCTCCTTGTCGACGCTGAGCACCGAGGCCTTCGCCTCGCGCACCGCGATCGGTGGGAACGAGGCGATGCGGGCCGCGAGCCGATCGACGAACGGCCACAGCTCGCCGGCCGGAAGCGCACGGTTGACCCACCCCCACGCCTCGGCGGTGCGCGCGTCGACGTCCTCGCACCCGAGGATCACCTCCAGCGCACGCGACCGTCCGATCAGCCGGCCGAGCCGCACGGTGCCACTGCCCCCGGGGATGATCCCGAGTGCGACCTCGGGCTGGTTGAAGATCGCCCGGTCGAGCGCGGCGAAGCGCATGTCGCAACTCAGCAGTAGCTCACTGCCACCGCCACCCACCCGTCCTTCGACCACCGCGATCGTCGCCTTGGGCATCGTCCGCATCGCTTCGCACATCGCGTGGAACGGGCTCAGCTCCTTCGGCGCGGGCATGTCCGGCGGGAACGTGAGGATCAGCCCGACGTCGAAGTGGGCGATGAAGAAGTCCGGGTTGGCCGAACGCAGCACGACGACGCGCACGTCGTCGTCGGCGGCGAGGACGTGCGACAGCTCCGCCAGGCCGTTGTACAGCTCGAGGTCGAACAGGTTCACCGGACCGTTGTCGATCGTGACCGTGGCGACCCCCTCGCGGATCTCGACGGAGAACCCGGCCGATGCCGGTGTCGACGGTTGCGGCTGCGCGTGCGGCTGTTCGCTCATCACCGCGCAGCGTATGACGCTCGCTGCGCACGGCCTGCAGCGCAGCGGGCGCACGTGCTCGCCACCCCCCGGGCCTCGGGTCATGCCAGGGAGACGAGCTCCAACCAGTCCGCAGAGAAGTAGTCGACGTCGCCATCCGGCATGAGCAGCACCTTCGTCGGCTTGAGCTGCTCGACGAACTCGGTGTCGTGGCTGACGAAGATGATCGAGCCCTTCCAGTCGCTGAGCGCGTCGGCAACGGACTGCCGGCTCGGCGGATCGAGGTTGTTCGTCGGCTCGTCGAGCAGCAACAGGTTGTTGCGCCCGATCATCAGCATCGCCAGGGCGAGCTTGGTCTTCTCGCCACCCGACAGGGTGCCGCTCTCCTGGTACACCTTCTCGCCCGAGAGGCCCATCATCCCGAGCAGCCCGCGCAGCTGGGTCTCGGTGAACATCAGCCCGTCGGGGATGGCGGCGCGCATGTTGTCGAGCAGGGTGCGGTCGCCGAGCAGGTTGTCGTGCTCCTGCGCGTAGTAGCCGACGTTGACGTTGTGCCCGAACGAGAAGTCGCCGACGTTCGCCTGCGTCTCGCCGGCGAGGATCCGCAGCAGGCTCGTCTTGCCGGCCCCGTTGAGGCCGAGCACGAGCAGCCGCTCGCCGCGGCCGAGGTCGAACGAGACGTCCTCGAACACGGGTGGTCCGCCGTAGCCCTTGGACAGGCTGCGCGTGTTGATGACCGTGATGCCGCTCGACGGCGGGTCGGGGAAGCGCACCCGGATCGCACGATCGGCAGGACCGACGTGCACGCGCTGCGACTCGAGGCGGGCGATCTGCTTCTCCTTGCTGTGCGCCATCGCCGCCTTCGTGGCCTTGGCCCCGAAGCGATCGACGATCGTCTGCAGCCGGGCGATCTCCTTGCCCTGCAAGGTGGCCTGCTTGGCGAGCCGCTCCTCGTCACGTGCACGCGACGTCTTGTACTGGGTGTAGGTGCCCTTGTACTCGACGAGCGTGCCGACGGAGTCCTCGTACGGGCGGTCGAGGTGGATCACGCGCGTGATCGCCTCGTCGAGCAGCTCGAGGTCGTGGCTGATCACGAGCATCGCCCCGCGATACGTGCGCATGAACTGCAGCAACCACGTCTTCGCGTCGACGTCGAGGTGGTTCGTCGGCTCGTCGAGCAGCAGCGCGTCGCTGCCGGCGAAGAGGATCCTGGCGAGCTCCACGCGCCGG
This sequence comes from Ilumatobacteraceae bacterium, assembly GCA_025464045.1. Lineage (GTDB taxonomy): Bacteria > Actinomycetota > Acidimicrobiia > Acidimicrobiales > Ilumatobacteraceae > JAODBQ01. The sequence goes on along the minus strand of JAODBQ010000270.1, from coordinate 359 downwards.
CGCTCGCCACCGCTGAGCACCTTGATCGGCAGCTCCATCCGGTCGTCGGGCAGGCCGAGACCGGAGGCGATGCTGCGCGCCTCGCTCTCGGCCGAGTAGCCGCCCGACGAGGCGAACTCGTCCTGGGCGCGGCTGTAGCGGGCCACGTTGCGCTCGCTCGGCTCCTCCTCCATCGCGATCCGCAGCTTCTCGATGCGGACCATCTGGTCGTCGATGCCACGGCCGGACAGCACGTGGGTGATCGCCTCGCGGCCCTCGAGCGCGGCGTCGATGCGCGGGTCCTGCGGGAGGTAGCCGAAGCCGCCCTTGCGCACGACCTTGCCCAGGGTCGGCTCGGTCTCGCCGCCGAGCACCTTGAA
>JAODBQ010000254.1 GCA_025464045.1 Ilumatobacteraceae bacterium | reverse complement strand
AGGCGACCGCCGCGGGCGCCTACCCGGAGATCACCGCCGGCGAGCACACGTTCCGCACGATCGCCGTGCCGATGAAGATCCACGGCGCCGACATCCGCCCCCGCGGGCCGGCGCCGGCGATCGGCGAGCACACGCTCGAGGTGCTGCGCGAGGCGGGGATGGGCGACGACGAGATCAGGGCACTCGACGCAGCCGGCGTGATCGCGTTCGCGCCCGCGACCCAGTTCTAGGAGGCTGCCTGCGGGAGCGGCATCGGATCAGGAAGATCAGCGCCCGCTCGATCGCGAGCGGGAGCATCGGCGACAGGCCGGCCGCCGGAACGAGGAACGCCCCGCCCGCTTCCTGGAAGGCGGTGGGCGGGGCGTCGGTCGGTTCGTTCAGGTCAGTTGCGCGGGACCTGGCTCCACGGCACCTCGCGGTCGACGCGGACGTCGCCCGGCAGGCCGAGGATGCGCTCGCCGAGGATGTTCTTCATCACCTCGGTGGTGCCCCCCTCGATGGAGTTGGCACGGCTGCGCAGGAACGCCTTCTGCAGCGTCTCGAAGCCGCTGGCGACCTCGGGGCGGATCATCTCGTAGCTGCCGTAGAGCATCCCCTCGGCACCGAGGACGTCCATCACCTTGGCGTAGATGTCCTTGTTCAGGTCGGCCGAGGCCATCTTGCCGATCGAACCCTCCGGGCCGGGATCGCCCATCTTGCGGTTCTGGTTGGCGCGGATGTTGGTGAGCCGCAGGATCTCGGCGCGGATCCACAGCTTCATCACCTCGTCGAGCTCGGCGGGGTCCTTGCGGTCCGCGGACAGGTCCTGCCAGGCCTTGACCAGGTGGCCGATCGTGCCGCTGCCACGCGACGGGATGCTGCCGCCGATGGAGACCCGCTCGTTCATCAGGGTGGTCAGCGAGACGCGCCAGCCGTCGCCCGGCTTGCCCAGCATCTCGGTCTCGGGGATGCGGGTGTCGGTGAAGTAGACCTCGTTGAACTCGGCCTCACCGGTCATCTGCCGCAGCGGGCGGACCTCGACGGTGGGCGCGTGCATGTCGACCACGAACGCGGTCAGACCGGCGTGCTTCACGGCTTCGGGATCGGTGCGCACCACCAGCAGGCCCCAGCGGGCGAGGTGGGCCAGCGTCGTCCACACCTTCTGGCCATTGCAGATCCACTCGTCGCCGTCCTTCACCCCACGCGAGGACAGGCCGGCGAAGTCAGAGCCGGAGCCCGGCTCGCTGAACAGCTGGCACCAGATCTCCTCGCCGGTGAAGAGCGGGCGCAGGTAGCGGTCCTTCTGCTCCTCGCTGCCCCAGGCGACGACCGTCGGGCCGCACATGCCGTGACCGATCGGGTTGCGGAACATCGCGTTCGGTCCGCCGGCGGCGAACACCTTCTCGTTGACGACCCGCTGCAGCTTCGGGTTGAGGCCGAGGCCGCCGTGGCCCTCGGGGAAGTGGACCCAGGCGAGACCCTTGTCGAACTGAGCGCCGAGGAACGTGGTCGAGTCGACGTTCTTCGGCGGGAACTCGCTGAGGAGCTCGTCGGTCAGTTCGCTGACCCGCTGCTCGTCCGCGGTGACCGCCTGCTCGGTGATCGTCATGTGTGGCTGTACTCCCCTGTTGCTGTGGAACGCGACCACGTTAGTGATGTGCGGGCCCCACCGCCGAAGTTCATCCGGTTTTCACGCCTCCTCGTCGTCACGGCGCCCCGGGTGCGCGGAGCACTGGCCGAGCGCGCGCCTGATGGTCGGGTCGATCATCGCCGCGACCGCCCGCTCAGTTCCACGGGCTCAACCATCGTGCGTGGTCGGCCCGTTCCCGGCGCAGCTCCGGGAAGGCGCCGCGCAGGTGCGCCAGGATCGGCAACCGGGCGCGGTCGTTGCGCTGCTCGAGGGTGGCGCGCAGGTTGTTGAGGACGCGCAGCAGGATCGAGCGATTGGGCGTCGGCCGCAGCATCGCCGGATCGAGCGCCGTGCGCGACGCGGTGATCCGCCGCCAGGCGTCGGCGATCTCGTCACGCTCGTAGATCTGCCCGCCGTAGAACGGATCGGCGAACCGCTCGGATTCGACGTCGCCGACGACGAAGTGCCCGGGCAGACCGACGCCGACGATCGGCACTCCGGCGCGGCGGCCGACCTCGATGGCGACGATGCTGAGCAGGATCGGCAGCCCGACCCGACGTTGCAGCACCTCGTGGAGGTACGAGTTCCGCGGGTCGCCGTAGTCGACGCTGCTCCCACGCAGCAGACCGCTGCCGAACAGACCGAGCATGATCCCGTCGAACGAGGGGTCGAACCGCTGGCCCAGCTCGTCCAGCTCGGCGAGGACGTCGTCGACGTCGGCGCGTCCGTCGAACGACGCGCCGATCAGCACCGCCGACAGACCGAGGTCCGCGTCCACGGATGGACCGCTGATCAACGAGGCAAAGCGGTCCGCCGGATGCATAGAGACGATGAAACGTATCGTCGGCTACCTTCGCCAGGCATGTATCCCGGCGCGTACATCGAGACCCAACCCGACAAGCCAGCGGTCATCATGGCCGGATCCGGCGTGGTCCAGACGTTCGCCGAGCTCGACGCGGCGGCGAACCGCTTCAGTCACGTGCTGCGCAACGCCGGGGTGCAGCCAGGCGACCACGTCGCGGTGTGCATGGAGAACCACCCGTCCTACTTCGCCGTGATCTGGGGCTGCCACTACGCCGGGGCGATCTACACGGCGTGCTCGAGCCGGCTGACGAGCCCCGAGCTCGAGTACATCCTCAACGACAGCGAGGCCAAGGTGTTCGTCACGTCCGCCTACAAGCGCGACCAGGCCGCCGAGATCGTCGGCGGCACACCGGGCGTGCAACTGCGGCTGATGCTGGACGGGGTGATCGACGGCTACGACAGCTACGAGGACGCGGTGGCCGCACAGCCGTCCACGCCGCTCGACGAGGAGCGCGTCGCCGGGACGGACATGCTCTACTCGTCGGGAACCACGGGCTTCCCGAAGGGCATCACCCGGCCGTTCGTCCCGACCCCGCTCGACGGCTCGCCCGCCGGCGTGGCGACGACACTGGCGTTGCTGTTCGGGCTCACCCAGGAGAGCATCTACCTCTCCCCCGCGCCGAACTACCACTCCGCGCCGCTGCGGTTCTGCCTCGGCGCGATGGGGTCCGGCTGCACGGTCGTGGTGATGGAGCACTTCGACGCCGAGCAGTTCCTGGTGATGGTCGACCGCTACCGGATCACCCACGTCCAGGTCGTGCCGACGATGTTCGTGCGGATGCTCAAGCTGCCCGAGGGCGTGCGCTCGAAGTACGACGTCTCGTCGCTGGAGACCGTGATCCATGCGGCCGCGCCGTGCCCGATCCCCGTGAAGCGGCAGATGATCGAGTGGTGGGGGCCGGTGATCCACGAGTACTACGCCGGCACCGAGGGCAACGGGTTCGTGTACTGCAACAGCCAGATGTGGCTGGCCCACCCGGGCACCGTCGGGACCGGGCTCGGGTGCATCGTCCACATCTGCGGCGACGACCTCGAGGACCTGCCGCACTACGAGAGCGGCACGATCTACTTCGAGGGCGGGGCGACGTTTGAGTACCACAACGATCCCGAGAAGACCCGCTCGTCACGACACCCGAAGGGCTGGAGCACGCTCGGCGACGTCGGCTACCTCGACGACGACAACTTCCTCTACCTCACCGACCGCAAGGCGTACATGATCATCTCCGGCGGGGTCAACATCTATCCCCAGGAGGCCGAGAACGTGCTGGTCACGCACCCGAAGGTGGTCGATGTCGCCGTGTTCGGCGTGCCCAACGACGACTTCGGCGAAGAGGTCAAGGCCGTCGTGCAACCGGTGGAGATGCCGGCCACGCCCGAGGACGCTGCCGCGCTGGCGAAGGAGCTCATCGCCTACGCCAGGTCGCAGCTCGCCGACGTGAAGTGCCCGCGCACGATCGACTTCCGCACCGAGCTCCCCCGCCATCCCACGGGCAAGCTCTACAAGCGCTTGCTCAAGGACGAGTACTGGAAGGAAGCCGGCCGCAGCATCTGAGCTCCCCCGTCTCGCCCCTCCGCGTGCCGAGCGTGGGCGCGGGGTGGCGCCGATGGTGGTCGGACGCCCGCGGCGCGGGAGGCGGAGCTGTCAGCTCAGCTCGGCGATGAGGGGGTGGCCGCGGTGGACGCGGGTGGTGGTCGGATCGATCCCGGCCTTGCGGGTGAGCTGGCGGACGTCGTGCACCTGGGCGTTCGTCATCAGCGTGATCACCGTGCCGGCGGCGCCAGCGCGAGCGGTGCGGCCGCTGCGGTGCAGGTACGCCTTGTGCTCGATCGGCGGATCGGCGTGGATGACGAGCATCACGTCGTCGACGTGGATGCCGCGAGCGGCGATGTCGGTGGCGACCAACGTGGTCGCCGCGCCCGACGAGAACGCGGCGAGGTTGCGCTCGCGCGCCGCCTGGGCCAGGTTGCCGTGCATCTCGACGGCGCGCACGCCGTTGGCGATCAGCTGACGCGTCAGCGTCTTGGCACGGTGCTTGGTGCGGGTGAACATCACCGTGCGCGGCGACCGCGTGGCGAGCTCGACCAGGACCGGCAGGCGCTGCTCGTCGTCGAGGTGGAACACGTGGTGGTCCATCTCCACCGGCGGGGCGTCGGCGGCGTCGACGCTGTGGACGACCTGCTGGGTGAGGAACCGGGCGACGAGCGAGTCGACGGCCTTGTCCAGGGTTGCCGAGAACAGCATCCGCTGGCCGTTGGCCGGGGTGCGCCCGAGCAACCGCACGACGGCGGGGAGGAAGCCGAGGTCGCACATGTGGTCGGCCTCGTCGAGCACGGTGATCTCCACCGCGTCGAGCTTGGCGTGTCCGGACTGCACGTGGTCCTCGAGCCGGCCGGGGCAGGCGACGACGACGTCGACGCCGCTGCGCAGCGCCGCGATCTGCGGGTTCGCGCCGACGCCACCGAAGATCGTGGTGGTGCGCAGCCCGAGGGCCTGGGCGAGCGGCTGGATGACGGCGTGGACCTGGTTGGCGAGCTCGCGGGTGGGAACGAGCACGAGGCCGCGAGGCCGGCTGGCCTGGCGGCGGGTGCCCGAGGCGGCAAGACGGGTGAGCATCGGCAACGCGAACGCGATCGTCTTGCCGGACCCGGTGCGGCCACGGCCGAGGAGGTCCCGGCCGGCAAGCGCGTCGACCATCGTGGCTTCCTGGATCGGGAACGGGTGGGTGATGCCTTGACCGGCGAGCACGCGGACGAGCGCATCCGGCACGCCCAGCTCGGCGAACGACGTGGTGGACAGCGGCATCGACGACTCGACGGCGGGCCGCGGCGCACGCGGCGCCTGCGGGGCCATCGCCGGCAGCACCTCGCTGGCGGGATCGATGCGCACGTTGGCGTTGGGGTTGTTGCCGGCGACGATCGAGCTGCCGGAGCCACGACGGCGGCGGGGGTTGCGCCGTTCGGTCTGGCCGCGGCCGTCGGTGCGGGCACCGCTTGACGAGCGAACGCCACCACGACCCGCTGACGAGGGCGCCGGGCCGGAGCGGGTGGTGGATCCGGTGCCGGATGCTGATGCCGCGCCGGACGATGCCTGCTGCGGGCGACCAGCCGGGCGGGGGCCCGCCGGTCGCTGAGGGCGCGACTCGGCGCGCGAAGAATGCTGGGGGCGACCTTGCGCCATGATGAAGAACTCCGAACTGATGGGGGCCGCTGAACCGTGGCCGCGAGCCCGGCGAACTGCCAGGACGTCACATCAGCGGGGGCGAACGGGGGTGATCGCCACGAACAACCTACCGGGAGGTCACGACAAGCGGGTGGATGTCGTGCTCACCGGCAACGTCGTCGCGATCAACCGCTGATCACGACCATCCGGATCTCGGTCATCTCGCGCACGCTGTACGCCGGGCCCTCACGGGTGTTGCCGCTGTCGCGCACCCCGCCGTACGGCTGCTGGTCGGCGCGCCACGTGGGCACCTCGTTGACGAGCACGCCGCCGTAGTCGAGCACGTGCACGGCGCGCAGCGCGGTGGCGATGTCGCTCGTGAAGATCGCCGCCTGCAGCCCGTACTCGCTGTCGTTGGCCATCGCCATCGCCTCGTCGACGTCGTCGTACGCGGTGATGGTCACCACCGGGCCGAAGACCTCCAGTCGGCAGACCTTCATGTCGGCGGTGGCGCCGGTGATCACGGTCGGCACGAGCACTCCGTGGTCGTCGACGGTGCCACCGGTGGCGATCGTCGCCCCGCCGGCGCGCGCTTCCGCGATCCACTCCGACACCCGCTCCGTCTCGCTCTTGGCGATCAGCGCGGAGACGTCGGTGGCCTCGTCGAGCGGCGGGCCGACCACGAGCTGCTCCACGGCGGCGACGAGCTCGGCGGTGAACGCCCCGGCGATCGTGTGGTGCACGTAGATCCGCTGCGTCGAGATGCAGCTCTGTCCGGCGTGGCTGAACCCGCCGACCTTGATCTTCGCGGCAGCCGCCTTCCAGTCGCCGCTCGGCTCGATGATCACCGGCGCGTTGTTGCCGAGCTCGAGCCCGACCTTCTTGCGCGGGGCCCGGGCGCGGATGCCCCAGCCGACCGGCGGCGAGCCGGTGAACGTGATCAGGGCGACGCCCGGGTGGTCGACGATCGCGTTGCCGATCGTGCCCCCGCTCCCGATCACCACGTGCAGGTAGTCCTCCGGCAGGCCGCACTCGTCGATCAGCATCTGCGCCAGCGTGATCGAGCTGAACGGTGTCTGGCTGGCCGGCTTGAGCACGACCGGGCAACCGGCGGCGATCGCGGGTGCGACCTTGTGGACGACGAGGTTGAGCGGGAAGTTGAACGGCGCGATCGCGCCGACGACGCCGATCGGCACGCGCAGCGTGAACCCGAGCTTGCCCTCCCCCGCCGACAGCGCGTCGAGCGGCACCATCTCCCCGGACAGCTTGCGCGCCTCGGCCGCGGCGAACTGGAACGTGCCGACGGCGCGCTGGGCCTCGGCGCGCGCCGTCTTGATCGGCTTCGCCGCCTCCTTGGCGATGATCGTCGCGAACTCCTCGAGGCGCTCGCCGAGTCGTCGTGCGGCCATGTCCAGGATCTCGGCCCGCTTCCACAGCGGCAACGGGTGGTCGCGCAGTGCCGCAGCTGCGGCGACGACGGCGCGATCGACGTCCTCGGGGGTGGAGACGGGCACGACGCCGATGATCGAGTCGTCGTACGGCGAACGAACGGTAATCGTGTCGGCCATGCGCGCGACGATACTTCCGCCATGGAACGTGCTCATCACCCCTACCTCGACTGGCCGGGGCCGATCGCCTGGGCCCACCGGGGCGGCGCCAGCGACGCACCGGAGAACACGATGCCGGCGTTCGAGTACGCCGTCGGACTCGGGTACCGCTACGTCGAGACGGATGTGCAGGCCACTGCCGACGGGGTGTTGGTCGCCTTCCACGACGACGACCTGCAGCGCGCGTGCGGGCGGGCGGGGCGGATCAGCCAGCTGCCGTGGAGCGAGGTCCGCACCGCGATGGTCGACGGCGCGGCACCGATCCCGCTCCTCGAAGACCTGCTCGGTGCCTGGCCGGAACTACGGGTGAACATCGACTGCAAGTCACGGCCGGCGATCCCCGCTCTCGTCGCCGCGCTGCGCCGCACGGGCGCGCTCGACCGGGTGTGCGTCGCCTCGTTCAGCGAGCGACGGCTGTTCCGGCTGCGCCGCGCGCTCGGGCCGAAGGCATGCACCGCGCTCGGCCCCGGCTCGATCGCCGCGCTGCGGTTGGGCAGGTTCCGCCCCTCCGCCGGGCTCGCCGCGCAGGTGCCCGTGCGCACCGGCCGGCTGACGGTGACCGACGCTGCGTTCGTGGAGCGGGCCCACCGCCACGGCGTCCAGGTCCACGTCTGGACGATCGACGATGCCCCGGAGATGCACCGACTGCTCGACCTCGGGGTGGACGGGATCATGACCGACCGCCCGACGATCCTGCGCGACGTCCTCATCGAGCGCAACGCCTGGCACGCCTGAGGTTCGCGGCGACGAACGGCAACCAGCAGCACCGCCTGGGCAGCGGCACGCCACGTCACGTCCATCGGTCGGGCTGTCGTGTGGCGCGCTCGAGCGAGTCGCGACCGCGAGCGCGTCAACCGGGTTCGTTGGCGAGGCGCTCGACCACCGTCGTGCGCAGGTCCTTCTTGAGGATCTTGCCCGTCGCGTTGCGCGGCAGCGGCTCCTCGCTGAACACGACGATCGACGGGACCTTGAACCTCGCCAGGCGCTCGGCGGCGAACGTCTGCAGCTCGGCGCCGGTGAGCACCGAGTCGCCCTTGCGGATGACGACGGCCACGACCTCCTCACCGAGCGAGGCGTGCGGCACGCCGACGATGGCGACGTCGGCGACGTCGGGGTGCTCGAAGATCGCCGCCTCCACCTCGGCGGAGTAGACGTTCTCACCTCCGCGCAGCACGACGTCCTTGATCCGGTCGACCACGTAGATGAAGCCGTCGTCGTCGATCCGGGCCGCGTCACCGGTGTGGAACCAGCCGTTGGTGAAGGCCTTGGCGGTCTCCTCCGGCTTGTGCCAGTAGCCGCGGACGTTGTTGGGGCCGCGGACCAGCAGCTCGCCGACCTCGTCCGCGCCGAGCGCGTTGCCGTCCTCGTCGATCACCTTGACGTCGCACACCGGGACCGGCTTGCCGACGCT
>JAODBQ010000513.1 GCA_025464045.1 Ilumatobacteraceae bacterium | reverse complement strand
CGCAGGTACGTGCCGGTGGCCGGGTCGAAGCGCCACTGCACGAAGACCTGCTGGATCTGCAGGTCGAAGCCCGTCATCGGGTCGCCGGCGACCGCGGCCTCGCCGGCAGCGCGGTAGTGGAACTGCTGCGGCGGGCCGGTGCGATCCGGGCCGGCGTTGGAGCGCAGCATCGCGGTGCTGGCATGCGTCTTGTGGGGGCGGCCGCGCTTCGGGTCGAGCTCCCAGCCAGGGCCCTGGCCCTCGGTGATCAGCAGCATGTCGGACGAGCGCAGCAGGGCGATGTTGCCCGGGTTGCCGCCGGAGCAGGCGAACACGGCACCGTTGAACTCGCCGACGAGGTTGACGTCCTGTTCGCGGCACGACCGGATCGGCCCGACGAAGTCGAGGTCGCGGCTGTGCCAGATGGTGGCGAACCGCGTCGGTCCCGCGCCCCACGCCTCGAACACGATGTCCGGGTCGTTGAGACCCGTTTGCGGCCGGGCACCGGGGTCGTTGCTGACCTTGACGACGAGCGCGACCTTGGCCAGCAGCGCCGGGTCGCTGAGCGGCAGCCCGGTGAGCGGCTCGACGGGCGCGGCGACCGTCGTCGACGGCGCGACGGTGGTCGACGGCGCGGTCGTCGTGGCTGCCGTGGTGGTTGTCGCGGCGGCTGTCGTCGACGTGGACGGCGCGGCGGCGCTGGTCGTCGTCGCAGCCGTGGTGGTCGAGGACTTCGACCCACTGCTGCACGCGCTCACCAACGCCGCACCGCCCGCGAGGGCAAGGAGCCGGCGTCGGGACACCAGGGTCCGCAAGCCCGTCGCCACTGCAGCGTCGGGTGCGTTCGTCTGTTCGGCACGGTTCGTCATCGTCGGGTTCCTGCAGCCTTCCTGTCCTTGATCGCCCAGCCGCTCGGTGCCCGCGGACCGGGCCCGCGCTGGATCGAGCCCGGGCACCGTACCGCCCGACCCGCCGCCATCACCGTCAACCCACTCGGGGGTGCGGCGACGTCAGATCTGGGCGAGGCTGCGGATGGCGAGTCCCAGGCCGACGATCAGCACCAGGCCGGCGGTGCAGTACGGCGCGAGGAGCGTCCATCGCCGCGCGGCGTTGCCGACCCGCGCCGACCCGTTCCTGGTGCGGCGCTGGCAGCGATCGCGCACGGTCACGAGGAGCACACCGGCCGCCGTGAGCGTGCTGGCCATGCCGGCGCCATAGGCGAGGACGAGCAGGATCCCGAACCACGTGCGACCGAGCGCGATGGCCGAGAGCAGGATGATGAGGGCGGAGGGGCTGGGCACGAGGCCCCCGGCGACACCCATCCCGACCAGTCCGCGCCGCGAGACCTTGGGGGTCGATCCGGCGGTCGCGGTGGCGCGGTCGGGTGCGGTGCTGCGATCGGGCGCGGTGCTGTCGCGGGTCCGGCTCGAGGCGGTCGCGGTCACCGCACCGGTGGCGAGGGCGACCGCGCCCGACTGCGGATCCGGTCCCTCCCGTGGCGTCCCGACCACTGCGCGGCGAGCCAGCGCGGACCGGCCGGAGCTCACGCCGACCAGTGCGCGCGGACCGATCCGGATCGGCTGGCCATCGTGCGTACCGTCGGCGCCCTGCGCGTGCGCGGCACCGTCGGCGTGCGAGTGGTCGTGCGTGTGCGGTGCAACCTCGCCGTGGCCGTGGGAGTGCCCGAAGCGGGACCCGTGGCTGTGGCCATGACCGAGGACGCCACCGGCGCGATGGTGGATCGCGGCTCGCAGCAGACCCAGGCCGAGCGCGGCGACGAGCAGGCCGCTGGTGACACCGAGCCAGCCGAGGACGGACTCCCCCGCGAGCGACGTCGACAGCGTCAGCGCGGCTCCGAGGACGAGCACACCGCCGGTGTGCGTCCCGGTGACCGTCGCGCCGACGATCACGGCGTCGCGCACGGAGCCCTGTCGACCGGCGATGTAGGCCGCCATCACGGTCTTGCCGTGGCCGGGCAGCACGGCGTGGGATGCGCCGAGCACGAGCGCCAACCCGACCGCCAGCAGCCCGATGCCGAGGGAGAGGTCGTGGCGGCCGATCAGATCGTCGAACGTGTGCTGAACCCGTGACACGATGCTCGTGAAGATCCCGCTGTCGGGGACGTTGATGCCATGCGGTGCGTCGCTGCTGATCGTCGACGCACCCGCCCCCGGTCGCACGTCGAACACCGCGTCGCGCACGTTCAGCGGCGAGGTGAGCAGATCGACCGGGTAGTTGGTCAGGCCATTGGTGACGCTCGTCTGCGGGACCGGCGAACCGATGATCGAGGTGCCGTCGCCGACGGCGTTGATCTCGTGCCAGCCGATGCGGTCGGGCAGGTACCGATCGCTGAAGTCGAGGCGGCGCGCGACCGTCAGGTCGACGGCGGCCTCGAGCCGGCACTCGAGCCGGCTCGTGTTCAGACCGGCCTGGCCGACGATGTGGGCGAACGACGACGCGGCGACCGAGAACGGCACCTCCGCCTCGTCGACCCGGAGCGTGACACGGTCGGTGAGCTCGGTGCAGCGCGCCGCGCCGTAGGCGGCGAGCTCGGCGGTGGACGCGGTGCCGTCACCGTCGCTGTCGACGGCTGATGCTGCCTGTGCCGTGGGGATCTCGGCGGTGTCGATGATCGCGGTGTCGACGACGCGGGTCGTCGCGAACGTCAGCGTGTCGAGGTGGTTGACGCTGAAGTTGCCGAGGGGGTGCGCGGACACCGGGTTCGCGCCGAGTGCCACGAAGCAGGCGGCGACGAGCCCGATCACCAGGCAGCGACGCTTCGTGCGAGTGCGCATCATCCGACCGCCACGCTGCTGGTCGCGCTGCCGCTGCTGGTTGCGCTGCCGCTGCTGGTTGCGCTGCCGGCGTCGAGCTGATCGAGCGTGCGCTGCGCGATCGGCGCGTCGAGCGGACTGAAGGAGGCGTTGATCGCCAGCGCGCTCGTCAGGTGCTGCCGGGCGCCGTCGATGTCGCCGAGCGCGAGCTCGATCATCGCGGCGTGGTAGTGGAACGACGCGCTGCGCAGCCCCGTCTGCAGTGCCCGGTCGCTCGCCTGGCGCGCCTCGACGTCGCGACCGTTCACGTGCAGGGCCCACGCATAGGCGTCCTGCATCACGAGGAAGGGTCGGGTGGTCACGCCGAGCTCGGCCTCGGCGAGTGCGCGCCGCGGATCACCGTGTGCCGCGAAGAACAGGGTGGACGCGGCATCGGGCTCGACGCCGTTGGCTTCGAACAGCTGCTGGGTGGCGATGAAGACGTCGAACTGGGCCTGCGCCTCCTTGGTCCGGCCGAGCGATTGCAGGAGCTCGCCGTACTCCAGCACGTAGCTCGGTTCCGGGTAGCGATCGACCAGCTGCTCGTAGTGGTCGAGCGCCGTGGCCGTCTGGCCGAGCGCCGCCTCTGCCTTCGCCTTGCCGTCGAGAGCCGCCGGGTCGAGCGGCGATTCCGCGTGTGCCCGGTTGTAGAACGTCAGCGCGGCGTCGAGATCGCCGCTGTTGAACGACAGCTCGCCGAGGTAGAACAGCGCGAACGCACGGTCCGACGCCGTCGGCGCACGGTCGTACGCACGGTGCATGAGCGCCGCCGCCCCGTCGACGTCGCCGCGCAGTTCGGCCGCGTACGACGAGCGGGTGAGCGATGCGGTGTCGGGCCGCAGCGAGAGCATCGTCTCGATCGACGTGAAGCCTGCCGCGTACTCGCCGAGCTGGATCTGGGCATCGCTCAACGCGCCGAACAGCAACGGGCTGTAGGGGTTGAGCGTCAGCCCGTGCTCGGCGAACGCCTTCGCCCCGGCGAAGTCGTGCCGGGCCGACGCCAGCGCCGACGAGCCGAGGTCGGCGAGGTAGTTGTCGCGGTCGTTGATCGTTCGAGAGCGGGCGAGGGCGCCTTCGGCCTTGGGGTAGTACGTCGGGTCGACGCTCACCTTGGCCTGCTGGACGTAGGCGAGCCCGAGGGTCGCCCAGGACACGTCGTCGTCCGGTGTCGTCTTCAGGCGGGCCTGCAGACCGCTGATCAG
>JAODBQ010000169.1 GCA_025464045.1 Ilumatobacteraceae bacterium | reverse complement strand
GGGTGCGGGTGCGGGTGCGGGTGCGGCCGACGTCAACGGCGGATGCGGTCACGGTGCGCCCAGGCGCCTCGATCGCCTCCGCGCGCATCGGTTCGAGGATGGTCATCGGTTCGCCATCGCTCGGCGGTGCGTGCCGTCCATGTGTCGACGCAGGGCTGCGGCGAAGCCGGCACCGTCGCCGGCCAGGATCAGATCGCGCAGCTCGCGATGATCCGCGGTCATCGCCGCCAGGGCGGTCGGGTCGCGACGAACGGCGCGGGCAGTCATCCGCCGCTGGCGTTCACGCAGGCTGCGGTAGAACTCGACGAGGACGCTGTTGCCGGCTGCTTCGACGACGGCCAGGTGGAAGTCCGCATCCGCCTCGGCGTACCCGGTCACGTCGCCGACGGCCACGCACTGCTCCTGGCGGGCGAGGCACGCATCGAGCCGGGCGACCAGGGAGGGCCGCCCGTCCACGTCGTTGGCCGCACGTGCTGCGGCGTTGCCCTCCACCAGCTGCCGCGCCCCGAGGACGTCGTCGACCTCCTCCGGCGTGACGGCCACGACCAGCGCCCCGCGCTTGGGATAGAGGCGCATCCAGCCGTCGGCCTGCAGGCGCAGGAACGCTTCGCGCACCGGCGTGCGGCTCAACGACAGCTGCTCGGCGATCGCGCCTTCGCTGATCATCTCGCCGCCGGCGATGGCGCCCAGCACGATCTGCTCCTTGACGTGCTCGTAGGCGATGTCGACGGCGTTCGATCTCATAGATGCAAGATGAATCTATCAATGTTGGCGTGTGCCGGTCGCGAGTTGGGCTGACCCGTGCGCGACGATCGCTCGCTGGTGGTAGCTCCCGACCTCCCGTCGGGGCAGGTGAGGTCGAGCGATGAGTGGTGAGCAGAGCTGGTTCCTGACCGGCGCCGAGCGCGGCAACCGACACACGACGATCGACGCGCGCCACCCGTCGCCGTGGACGACCGGCAACCGTTGCCGCCCGCTCGTCCACGGGCGTACCTACTACGCCCGCCTCCTCGAGGAGCTGCGCGGTCTCGGCACCGGCGACCTCGTGTGCTTCACGGATTGGCGCGGCGACGCGGACGAGCGTCTCGCGGGTCCGGGCACCGAGGTCGGATCCGTATTGACCGGGCTGGCGGCGCGAGGCGTGCTCGTGCGCGGGCTGCTGTGGCGTTCGCATCCGTCGCAGGCGCGGTTCAGCGAGCAGCAGAACCTGCACCTCGGCGTCCAGGTCAACGAGGCCGGAGGCGAGATCGTCGTCGACGAGCGGGTGCGGCGCGGCGGGAGCCACCACCAGAAGCTCGTCGTCATCCGCCGCCAGCCGAACGTGCGCGGCGCAGGGGCCGGCGGCGACGTCGCCTTCGTCGGCGGGATCGACCTGGCGCACGGCCGTCACGACGACGCCGACCATCACGGTGATCCGCAGGCGATCGCGCTCGACCCGCGCTACGGCCCGATGCCTGCGTGGCACGACCTGCAGGTCGAGGTGCACGGACCGGCGGTCGGCGACCTCGAGCACACCTTCCGCGAGCGCTGGGACGACCCGGTGCCGGTCGCGCGGGGGCCCTGGAGCCGGCTCCTCGCCCGCGCCGCGCACGAACAGCGGCAGCCGTCGCCCCTCCCCGCCCAGGCGGACGACCCGCCGGCTGCCGGAGGACACGCCGTCCAGGTGCTGCGGACGTATCCCGCCCGGCGACCCGGATACCGGTTCGCGCCGAAGGGCGAGCGGAGCATCGCGAGGGCGTACATCAAGGCGTTCGCGCGTGCGCGACGCCTGATCTACATCGAGGACCAGTACCTGTGGTGCACCTCCGCTGCCGACCTGCTCGCCGACGCCCTGCGCGCCAATCCAGGGCTGCACCTCATCGTCGTCGTGCCCCGCTTCCCCGACGAGGACGGCCGGCTCTCCGGTCCGGCGAACCGCATCAGCCAGCTGCGCGTGCTTCGTCGACTGGCTGCCGCCGGCGGCGAACGGTTCGCCGCGTACGACCTCGAACGTACCGACGGTCGACCGATCTACGTGCACGCGAAGGTGTGCATCATCGACGACGTCTGGATGATGTCCGGGTCGGACAACGTCAACCGCCGCTCCTGGACGCACGACTCGGAGGTGTCGATCGCCATCGTCGACAGCGAGCGCGACAACCGCGACCCGCTCGACCCCGCGGGGTTGGGCGACGGTGCCCGCGTGCTCGCGCGCACGACGCGACTGGACCTGTGGCGCGAGCACCTCGAAGACGACGTGGCCGTCGATCCGGTGACCGGTGTCCAGGCGCTGGCCGGCTCGGCAGCCCGGCTCGACGCGTGGCATGACGCCGGCGGGCGCGGGCCTCGCCCGCCCGGACGGCTGCGCGTCCACCGCCCGGAGCCCGTCGCGTGGTGGGCCCAGCCACTCGCCGAGGCGTTCTACCGGGTCGTCTCGGATCCCGACGGCCGGCCCCTGGCACGTCGTCTGCGGCGGACGTACTGACGACCCCCCGCCGAGCCGAGTGGATCGGCGGGACCCGAGTGGGCGCGAACCCGGCGAGATGCCGCAGGTTCCGCGCCCACTCGGCCCGGGTGGGCGCGATCCTGCGCACGCAGACCTGCGCCCGGCGGCGTAGTTGCTGATGCGCCCCACGGCCGACGACGGCCGGGGCGACGCCGCCTAGCGTGGTCGTGTGCGCGACCGGAGCAAGATCGCCGTCCGAGCGGGCGCGATCGCGATCGCGATCTTCCAGGTGGTCGGGTCGTTCGGCGCGACCCAGAACCAACCCGACCGCAAGCCGATGGACTGGCTCGCCGTCCTCCTCGTGCTGGCAGGTCCGGCAGCTCTGGCGTTGCGGGATCGTCGGCCGATCGGCGCGCTCGTCGTCGCGGCCGCGGCCGCCGACGTGTACGTCGGGCTCGGCTACGCGTACGGGCCGATCTTCGTCAGCGTGATCGTGGCTGCGTTCAGCGCGCTGCACGCGAACCACCGCCGGGCGACGTGGACGGTTGCCGGGCTCGGCTACGTCGGCTTCGTCGCGGCGTCCTTCGCCGACCCCCGGCGCGACGGCATCGGCCTGGTGCAGCTCGCGCTCGTCGCCGGCTGGCTCGTCGTGGTGCTGGCCGTCGCCGAGCTCGTGCGCGTGCGCCGCAGCCAGTTCGCGGAGCGGGCGCGAGCCGAGCGCGAGGGTCGTCAACGGCGGCTCTCGGAGGAGCGGTTGCGCTTGGCGCAGGACCTGCACGACGTGCTGGCGCACAACATCTCGCTGATCAACGTGCAGGCCGGCGTCGCGCTGCACCTGCTCGACGATCAGCCGGAGCAGGCTCGGCCGGCACTCGCGAACATCAAGCGGGCGAGCCGCGATGCGTTGCACGAGCTGCGCGCTGCACTCGACGTGCTGCGCACCGGGGAGGATGCTCCACGCGCTCCGGCGCCGACGCTGGCCGACCTCGACGCGCTCGTCAGCGGCGTGCGCGCCAGCGGGCTCGACGTGCGCACGGAGTGCGTGGGCACACCGGCCGCCCTGCCTGCAACGGTCGAGCTGGCCGCGTACCGGATCGTGCAGGAGGCGCTCACCAACGTCACCCGTCACGCCGACGCGCGCTCGGCCACGATCCACCTCACCTACGCCGCCGACCTCACGGTCGAGGTGGTCGACGACGGTTCGGGCCACGCCCACGGCGGACGCGACGCAGCCGGTGTCGTCGACGGAGGGGGCAACGGACTGGTCGGGATGCGCGAGCGCGCCGTCGCGCTCGGCGGCACGATGGAGGCAGGACCTCGACCGGGTGGCGGCTTCCGCGTCATCGCCACGCTGCCGTTGCGGCGGAACGGGTCCGACGGATGATCCGGGTCCTGCTCGCTGACGACCAGGCGCTCGTACGCGCCGGGTTCAGGGCGCTGCTCGACGCCCAGGACGACATCACCGTGGTCGGTGAGGCAGCGGACGGCGACGCCGCCGTGCGATTGGCGCTCGAGCACCGCCCGGACGTGGTGCTCATGGACATCCGCATGCCCGGCGTGGACGGGCTCGTGGCGACGAAGCGGATCGCTGCCGACGAGCGGCTCGCCGACGTGCGCGTGGTGATCCTGACGACGTTCGACCTCGACGAGTACGTGTTCGAGGCGATCCGCATCGGCGCCAACGGCTTCCTCGTCAAGGACACCGAACCGGCGGAGCTGCTCCGCGCAGTGCGCGCCGTCGTGGCCGGCGACGCGCTGCTGTCGCCGCGGGTGACCCGCCGCCTGATCGAGGAGTTCGCCGCGCGCGCGAAGGATCCGGCCGGGATCCCGGACCTGCGCGGCCTCACCGACCGCGAGCGCGAGGTGGTCGTGCTGGTCGGCGAGGGCCTGACCAACGAGGGCATCGCCCGGCGGCTGATCATGAGCGCGGCCACCGCCAAGACCCACGTCAGCCGGGCGATGATCAAGGTCGGCGCGCGAGATCGCGCGCAGCTCGTCGTGTTCGCCTACGAGACCGGCCTCGTCCGGCCCGGCTGGCAGCACTGATGCCACAACGGGCGTAGTCGCAGAGCCTCCTGGGGGCGGACGACATCGCCCGTCCATCGTGCGACTGTCGAAGCCATGACGACCACCGACCAGATCACGACCGCCCCCAGCCGCGCCGCGACACCGGCACTGTCCGTGCGCGGCCTGACGAAGCGCTACGGCCAACGGACCGCGGTGGACCACCTCGACATCGAGGTGCCCACCGGCGTGGTTGCCGGCTTCGTCGGCCCGAACGGCGCCGGCAAGACGACGACGATGGCGATGCTGCTCGGGCTGGTCCGCCCGACCGACGGCAGCGGCACCGTGCTCGGCGAACCGATCGACCACCCCGACGCGTACCTCCACCGCGTCGGTGCGCTGATCGAGAGCCCCGCCTTCTACCCCGCGCTGACGGGTGCCGAGAACCTGCGGATGTTCGCCACGGTCGGCGGCCACCCGACCGAGCAGATCCCGGCGCTCCTCGCGCAGGTCGGACTGGGCGATCGTGGCGACGACCGCTACCGCAGCTACTCCCTCGGGATGAAGCAGCGCCTCGGGATCGCCGCCGCGCTGCTCGGTGATCCGGAGCTGCTGATCCTCGACGAGCCGGCGAACGGGCTCGATCCGCAAGGCGTGCGGGAGATGCGTTCGCTGATCGGTGACCTCGCCCACGGCGGCCGCACGGTGCTCGTCTCCTCGCACGACCTCAGCGAGCTGGAACAGGTCTGCGACTGGCTCGTCCTGATCGACACCGGCCGATCGCTGTACCAGGGCCTGACGAGCGAGCTGCTCGGCGGTGTGGCCAGCGGCTTGGCGGTGGTACCGGAGCGGCCCGCCGACCGATGGCGACTGCGTGAGCTGCTCTTCGCCGCTGGGCACCACGTCGACGAGCGCGACGATCGGCTGGTCGTGTCGCTCGACGCCACCGGCGGTGCCGCCGGCCGTGTCGACACGGGTGAGATCGGCACGGGTGGGATCGGCACGGGTGGGATCGGCGCGGCCGAGATCGCCGCGGCCGTCAACCGCATCGCGTTTGCCGCGGGGATCGTGCTGGTCGAGCTCAGCCCGCTGCGCACGACGCTCGAGGACCGCTACCTCGCGATGGTCCAGGGCGGTCGGCGATGAGGCGAGTCGTGAGGGCCGAGCTGTTGCGACTGCTCCGGCGGCGGACGATCGTGACCACCACGATCGCCGCGCTCGTCTTCAGCGCGGTGGCCACGCTGACGATCGTGACGTCGGCGAAGGACGGCCCATCGATCCCCGGCCGTCGTGACGGCACGACGGTGGCCGAACTGGCATCGCACGGCGGCGGGACCCAGTCGTTCGCGGTCGGGGTCTCGTTCGTCAGCTTCTTCGTCTTCGTCGTCTTCATCGCGCTGATGGCCACGGAGTTCTCCGGCGGCACGTTCCGCGCCTTGCTGCTGCGCGACCCGCACCGGATGCGGTTGATCGTCGGCAAGTTGGCGGCGAGCCTGCTCGTGGCCGCGGGCGCGCTCGCGCTCGCCGAGCTGTTCAGCTTCGTGCTCTCGCTCGCCCTCGCGCCGAGCAAGGACATCTCCGGTTCGGCGTGGTTCTCCATGGCCGGCCTCGGCGACGGGCTCCGCGACTACGGCACCGCGCTCGCCGGCATCGCCGGATGGGCGGTGTTCGGTGCCACGCTCGCCGTCGTCTTCCGTTCGGCGCCGCTGGCGCTCGCGGTCGGATTCGCGTGGGCGGGGCCGATCGAGAACATCGTCTCCCAGTCGTGGGCGCCGGGGCTGCGCTTCTTCCCCGGACAGGTGCTGGGCTCGCTGATCCGTGGCGGCAGCGCCGACCTCGGCCTCGGCCGTGCCGCGGTGACCTCCGCCGTCTACGTCGCCATCGCCGCAACCGCAGCGCTGGTCCTGCTCACCCGACGGGACGTCACCTCGTGAACGCGCTGCTGCGCTCGCCGCCGCTGACGAGAGCGAGTTCCGCTCCCGTCGCGACGTCCTGCGCGACACGCCGTTGACCCCCACCCGCCGCGGCCGCCGCCGCAGTTGAGGAGGTCCGCCGCGGCAGCTGGACGAGGCCGCCGGGAACTCGCTGGTCGCGGCGAGCGACCTGGGACGGTGTGACGCAGGATCGTGCACGAGTCGCGCCCCCGTCCCGGTCGGCCACCGCGGTGGCCGGCGCTGCGGCGGTCGGGGCGGGCGTCGTGACCCGCGTGCGGCAGCGGTTCGCGGGTGCGGCGTTCGCCGTGCTGCTGGCGATCGCGCCGGCCTTCGCGCCGGCCGGCAACGCCGTTGCACCAGCGCACGGGGGCAGCTCGACGGCGGTGACCTCGAACTACCGGGTCGTCGTCTCCGATCTGTCGCCGGCCGTTCCCGGCGCCCGCGTCAGCATCGCCGATGTCGGCGGGACGCTGCGACTCACCTGGACCGGCTCGGGCACGTTGGTGGTGGAGGGCTACGAACACGAGCCGTACCTGCGGATCAGCGACGCCGGCGTCGAGCGCAACGTCCGCTCGCCCGCCACGTACCTCAACCAGAACCGCTACGCGAGGGTCGCCGTTCCGGCGATCGCCGACTCGTCGGCCGCGCCGGAGTGGGACCGGATCAGCACGGGTCGCACCGTCGAGTGGCACGATCACCGCACCCACTGGATGGACACCGTGCCGCCGGCGGTCGTCGAGGTCGAC